>CAXBRG010000030.1:0-10878 GCA_963977995.1 uncultured bacterium
CGAGCCGACTTCGCGCACCAGGCGCTTGGCCGCCGCGAGCGCTTGCGGGCTGCACAACAACAGCGCATCGATGATCTCATTAGCAACAATCCTGACCATGAATCGATGGTGCAGTCACTCGAAACACAGCACGATCGCGAAGAGCCGCTGATCGACGAACCGATTCCTACCGGTGACGAACTCGCCGCTGAACTGGAGCGATTTCTGCGGGGCGAAGACCCGAACTAGAGAACGTCGGTGCCGTCGATCGCGAGTCCGAGCCCCAAGGCGTAGCCCTCCAGAAAAATCTCACACTCTCGTTGACGAGGGTGGCGATTAGCGATGAGATAGAAGGCCTTGTTGTGATCAGCCTCGTGCAGATGCGCGAGTTCGTGAACGAGTACGGCGTCAATCACCCACTCGGGGCAGTTGCGGAGCTTGTCCGATACCCGAATCTCCCGAGTGGCCGGAGAACACGACGCCCAACGCGCCGACATAGTGCGCGACCAGCGAATGGCACTCGGCGTCACTCCATCGTTATAGAGATCGGCGAGCACCTGCGCCCGTGATTCCAGGGCGGCGTCGCTCGTCATCACGGCGGGTCGTTGATGGAGGAGCTGTTCGACCAGATCATCGACAAATCGAATTCGATCGCTCCCGCGTAACCGGGCGGGGATCTGCACCACTATCCGAGAACCCGACCAGTGCGCCGAACCCGTCTTCGTGCGACGCGCGGACGCGCGGACCTCGACTTCGGGACGATCGAGTTGTGCAGGCTGGATAAAAGTTCCCGCTCCAGAGTGACGTCGACTACTCACGGAACGAAGTTCACCAACTTCGGGAGTCGAGCCACGATACGAGAGGGCGTCGCGCCACCGAGGGCGGACTGCACCGCCGGGTCGTCGAGCGCACGGGCCACGGCGCTGGTCTCATCGATGTCGGCAGCCACCTCCAATCGCGCCCGCACCTTGCCGGCCACCTGAACCACCAACGTGACGGTGTCGTCGACAAGAAGGTCCGGATTCGCCGTGGGCCAGGCCGTGGCGTGCACCATTTCGTCATCGTGACGACGGGCCCACAACTCCGCGCTCACGTGAGGGGCCATCGGGGCGAGAAGTTGACACATGACATCGATGGCTTCGTCAAGCAGTGGTTGATACGCGCCGTCACCTTCGCGAGCCCACTTGGACAAGGTGTTGAGCAGTTCCATCAATGAGGCGACAGCGGTGTTGTAGCTCCACCGCTCCATTCCGTCGGTCACCTTGGCAATCGTCTTATGAACTGCCCGGCGAATATCACTGTCTCCCGGTAGCTCGGCGTCGTGCCATCGGACATCGTGGTACTCGGCGAGTCGCCACAGTCGGTCGAGAAAGCGAGCGCACCCTTCGATGACGTCATTGGTCTGATCCGTCCAGTCAAAGTCATCGGCCGGTGGTCCGACAAAGAGATGAAACAGACGCAGGCCGTCAGCGCCCACCGTCGAGTAGTACTGCTCAGGTGCGACCAGGTTGCCCTTGGACTTACTCATCTTTGAGCCGTCCATCCGAATCATGCCCTGCGTGAAGAGTCGCCGAAACGGCTCGCGAGTCACGCCCGGTGCGACACCCACGTCGACGAGGGCCTTCATGTAGAAGCGGGCGTAGAGAAGATGCAAAATGGCGTGTTCGATGCCACCGATGTACTGATCAACGGGCATCCACTTCGCCGCCTGCGCGGGATCGAAGGGGCGGTCCGGGGTGAAGGGATCCGTGTAGCGCAGGAAGTACCACGACGAGTCGGTGAACGTGTCAAGGGTGTCCGTTTCCCGGGTGGCGGCTCCCCCGCACGTGGGACACGCGGTGTGGCGAAAACCTTCGTGCGTCGCAAGTGGCGACTGGCCACTCGCATCCATCGTGACGTCATCCGGAGCGGTGACGGGTAACTCCGACACCGGAACTGGCACCGTGCCACACGACGGGCAGTACACGATCGGAATGGGACAACCCCAGAACCGTTGGCGTGAAATCAACCAGTCGCGGAGTCGATAGTTCACTCGTGCTTCACCATCGGCATTCGCCACGAGAAACTCGCGGGCGCGGACCTTGGCCGTCGCCACATCGAGACCGTCGAGAAAACCGGAGTTAATTTTGAGTCCGTCGCCGGCGTAGGCCCCACCCGCAAAGTCCTCCGGCGGAGCCACCGTACGAACAACCGAAAGACCGTGCACCTCAGCGAACGCGTAGTCGCGTTCGTCCTCGGCCGGCACTGCCATGATTGCCCCGGTGCCGTAAGTTCCAAGAACGTAGTCGGCCACGTAGACCGGAACCGACTCGCCCGTGAACGGGTTGATGACGTAACTACCGGTAAACGCTCCGCGCTTCTCCAACCCGGCCCCAGCATCACTCGATGCCGTGCGCTCCAACTCACTCGCGTTCGTCGCCCGGACGACGAGATCATCGACCAGCGCGGCGCACTCCGGCGTCGTCAGTTCACCGAGCAATGGATGCTCCGGCGCCACCACGGCGTACGTCACACCAAATCCAGTATCAGGACGTGTCGTAAACACACGGAGAGAGAGATCGTCACGACCTGCCACACGGAGAGCAAACTCAACGCCTTCGGAACGACCGATCCAGTTCCGTTGCATCGTCTTCACTCGCTCCGGCCACTCCAAACTGTCGAGTTCGCTGAGCAGCTCGTCGGCGTAGTTCGTGATACGAAAGAACCACTGTTCAAGATTTCTTCGCTCGACGAGATCGCCCGATCGATCACAGGTCCCGTCTCCGTTGACCTGTTCGTTGGCCAACACCGTGGCACAGCCGGGGCACCAGTTGACGGGGGCGTTCGCGCGATACGCCAAACCAGCTTCGTACATCTTGAGGAAGATGGTCTGCGAATATTTGATGTACTCGGGATCGTGGCTTTGGACTTCTCGTCGCCAGTCGTAGACCGCCCCTAGCCGTTGGACCGACTCACGCAACTCCCCAATTCGTTGGTCGGTGAAGATGCGGGGGTGACTACCAGCTTTAATCGCGGCGTTCTCCGCGGGAAGACCGAATGAGTCGAAGCCAAATGGTGACAAAACCGCTCGTCCCCGCATGGTCTGATACCGAGTGACGAGATCACCAAATGTGTAGTTGCGAACGTGCCCTTGGTGTGCGACGCCCGAAGGATAGGGATACATACAGAGTGCGTAGAAACGCTCTCGCGGATCGTCATTATCGACTTGGTAGAGACCAGACTGCCGCCAGCGCTCCTGCCATTTCAGTTCAATATCTTCGACATCAAATGGTCGCGCCATAGTTCAATTCTACGAAACCGAACGTCCGGACTCACCCGTCGAATGAGTGTCCCCGAGACAGACTGCTAATCTTTCCTACTCCTGGGGGTATAGCTCAGCTGGTAGAGCACTTGCATGGCATGCAAGGGGTCAGGGGTTCAAGTCCCCTTACCTCCACTGTGAGATTCGGTCACCCGTAACAATGCGTGGCGATCAAAGAATGCTCTTAGGAGCCGTAGGCGAAGAACTCGCCCGGCGCACCTTCTTCAAAGGTCGTCACATCACCGATCGTGACGATGAGGTCGACTGTCCGACGGCGCCCAAACGGATCCTCCACGATGAGCGGGAGATGACCCGTCTGCTCCTCGTGACTGAGGTTCATTGCCTTGAGACTGTCCAGCGAGAAGTCGTCGCCGTAGACAAAGTCCCAGTGCCACTGCAGAGGAGTCGAGGGGCAGTCCACCAAGTGAACGGGGTTCGCCGAGTAGCCGTCGCCGACGAGCGGAATCTTGCACATCGGCGAGTTGGGGCGCCGGACCTTTAAGTTCCACGGGTGGTCAAAATACGACGACACGTCAAAATCATGGGTGTCGACAAGATTGACCGCAATCTGTGTGGGTACATCCCAGGCAGGTAGTCCCACTGAACGGCCATCGCTGTGATACGCCAGGACGCTGGCCGGATTAATCGATGAACCGGTGAAGTTGCACGTCCGGAACGTCACACCTTCAAAAGCCGCCCCGTGGAGAGATGCATTCGAGAAATCCACGTGATCAAGTACGAGGTTGCGGAATCGGGCGCCATCGAGATTGGCGTTGCGAAAGTTGGCATTGGTTAACTCGACAGCATCAAAGGTGGCATTGCGCAGGTCGCAGCCCTCATAGTTGGCACCTCGGAACGGTGCGCGGGTGCAGTCGGGTGTCGCCACCCTCGTGGGAAGAGTCGTCGTCGTGGTGCTATCAACGACGACGTCGCTGGACCCTCCGCTTGATGCCACCGCCGAGGTGGCCAACATGACGAGCGCTCCCGCGGCAAACGCCCCCAGAGTGGTGGTGGCCTGACGACCACCCTTACTCAGTCTGCTCCAATTCATCTGAATCCCTTTCTTTCTGCCACGACAGTAGAAAGGGCCTGTAACAGAACTAGACAGCGACCCCTTCGACCACCGAGGAAGATCCCGCTTCTCGGACATCGGTGTAGGTGCCGCCGAGGGTGCAGGTGCGATTAGCAAAACACCACTGAGTCGAAAAATAGCCCCCACCGTACAGTCGGTGGGCGTCCGCGGGTTGAGCCAGTTTGACGGCTCGGACCCAGGCGCCCGCGCTCTGTGACTGCACGAAGGCGTACTGCACCCGCGCCGCGTCGAAGTACGTCCCGGACGTCATGCAGTGGCCAGCTCCCGTGCAGCTGGCGGTCGTGATGTCACTCGGAGCTCGTGCATCGAGAACAGCACCACTGGGCAGTTGCACCAGTGTGGCGGTGGCGAGGGTGCCCTTATTAATCAACACCGACATGGGCCGCGATACAGCGAGCGACGTTGTGGCATACCCCCACGATGTCGCAATGCACGTGAAGTCACTGGCGCAACTCACGCTCGGAGGGCGATAGGTGTCAGGATTATTTTTCTGCACGTACCCGGTCGGCAGTTTGGCCGCGAGTGCCTGGGCCCACGTTTCGCCATTTTGGATTACAAAGAATTGAGCGACGTTGCTCGTCCGCGAGCCGTAGATGCCCGTGGCGACGCAGTGGGTAAGGTCGCTGCACGACATCGATCCGGGAATGGTGAACGAATCGCTCCCCGTATTCGCCGGACTCGCAATGTCGGTGTATTCGCTCCACGTGCCATTCGTTGTCGATATGGCGAAGAGCTGAGATGCACCCGACTCGGCGCTGTAACGCCCCAGCGCCACGCAGCCGGCGCCATTCACACACGACAGTGCCCCCACGCGATTGTTGTCAGTGTCAGCGAAGGGTGACTGCAGTCGACGCGCTGGTTGCCAGACGCCGTTCACTTCGACCATCGAGAAACCGAGCCAGTTCATTTGAATGGATCGGTAGTAACTGAGGATGACACAGTTTCCGGCACTCCAACATCCCGACAAAGGTGCACCCTGAGTCGCTGGTGAGGAAGAAGCAAAGTCCCCTTGGAAATCCGGGCCGCCGATCACCGTCTTCGTCCCCGCCGTCCACGCACCGTTCTTGAACTCGAAGCGTGCGCCAAACGTGGCGGAAAGACTCGGGCTGTACGACACCGTGAGGAGACAGTACGACGTCGTGGGGCACGTCAAATTGACAATGCTGGTCGGCATATTGGCTACTGGCGTGACGGGAAGCGTGAGCTTGATGGCACTCTTCCAGCTACCCGCGACTTCTTGGACCACAAAGGGATACTGCTGGTTTGCGGCATTTTGAGCAATGCCGGCTCCCCAGCAGTTGCCAGACGTGGAACAGGCCAGGGCGTCGAGTCCGAAGCTATCGGTGGCGGGTGCGGGCACACTGAGCCGTCGAGTGACCACGGCGGCGGATGCCAACGATGACGATCCGACGACGAGGAGTCCGACCAGTAGGGAACTTACGAAACGACGACGCATTGTGCTCCAATCAACTGACTGACCGTAGTCCGACACGCGCTCACGACGGGGCACCCTCCCGCCGTGTCATACCCCCTCCGTACCTTCTAACTGTCGTACAACTACCAAGGAGGCCCGTATGACATGCACTACCGGAAACCACATCACCCATATCTATTTCGTCCTCGACCGGTCGGGATCGATGGGTTCAATTGCCGATGACGTCATCGGCGGCTTTAACGCCTTCCTCGCCAACCAGAAGGCCGAGGGTGACGATGCACTCATGACGTTCGTCCAATTCGACTCGCAGAATGCGCAGGAGTACCTCTGCGTCAACACCGCCATCGGTACCGTTCGCGAGCTGAACGCCCAAACATACATTCCTCGCGGTGGAACGCCGCTCTACGATGCCATGGGGTTCACCCTCTCCTTGGCCTTGCAGCGCGAAGTCGAATTGAAGGCCGCCGGACAACACGCCGAGAATGTGGTGTTCATCACCTTCACCGATGGTCACGAAAATGCGAGCCGTGAGTACACGCGCGAGCGGATCTTCAACTTGGTCAACCTCAAGCAGGAAGAAGGTTGGACGTTCGTCTTCATGGGCGCCAACCAGGACGCCTACGCCGCGGGAGACTCTGTCGGGGTCGGAATGGCCAACGCCTCGAACTGGGTGGCCGACTCGGCCGGAACGTCATTGGCATTCAACGACCTTTCCGTCGCGACTCGCAACCGTCGAGTGAAGACCAAGGCGGGGCAAGTGTTCGACAGCCGCGACCTCTTCGAAGGTGGCAAGTCCGCCGACGCCGACGCCGCACGCCGTCGTTAAGACACCACATCTAAGAGGGGCCGGGCAACCGGCCCCTCTTACTGTGTCGAGGTTGCTTGCAGGGGGCCGAACGAGGTGGCGAGCAGATTGGCGAGGCCGTAGTGATTGATCGTGTCCACCGGCAGGCCGCAGTCAAAGAGTCCCGACATTCCAAGTGTCAGGGCTCGATTTACTCCGAGGAAGGCCGTGACAATGTCTGGCGTGAACCCGGTGTCGACGAGCGACGTATGGAGTTTGTGGTCGGTGTCGTTGAGGAGACGTTCCACTTGCTGTCGAACCGCCACATTGGCTCTCGACGCCACCAACATCTCGCGTCGAAGTTTGCGCCAAATGGTGCGCTCGGGTCTCAGTGAATTGCTGATTGCTCGGGCCAGTTCGTGGGCTCGATTGGGTCCACTCAGCGACTCAAGATACTCCCGGCGGTTCTCTTCGATGACCAAGTCAAAAACGAACCGAAATGACTCCGCAATCAGAGTGTCGAGGGATGCAAAGTGTGTCGGAAGCGCACCCGGAGTCAGTCGAGCCACACGGCAGATACGCAAAGAGGATGCATTCTCCACTCCCGCATTCGCCACGACAATTGCCGTCGCTCGAATGAGTTGGCGGCGAATATCGTCGCCCGCCAGCAGGGCGGCAATGTCGAAGTAATCAGAGTGCAACTCTTCCGGTGTCGGATCGCTTTCGAGAGTGGCAGCGTCCGCCTGACCTAACAGCGCCATCACGTTGCGCTGGAGAACCGAATCCACTGAAAGGTTGGCGCTTTGGAGAAAGGCTGTCCCGAGACCAATCGCCAGTTGCCACGTGAATACATCGGCCGCACCTGGACCAGTTTCCCGCGCTGCGGCCAGGGCACTCGCAAACGTTGGTCGCACCACCTCGAGTAGCTCCAAGCGCCGCGGTGCCGTGAAGATCACATCAACGAAGGCGCCCGTCAGTTCGTCAGAAAACTCCGCGAAGTTCAGTTTCGAAACGGCCGTTAGCCACCGAGCTCCGTCTTCGAGCCACTTCTCCGCCATGACGGAGTCGGGAGTTTCGAAGTTCGTATAGAGGGTGCCTCTCGACACGCTGGCCCGCGAGCCGACGGCGGACATCGACACGCGATCTAAGCCAATTTCGCTCACCAGGGACACTGTGGCGTCCAGGATGCGGGCTCTGGTCTCCATGTCACAAGATTAGGGAGGTCGTGCGGTCGCTGGCGAAGGCGTCCGCTAGAAACAGACGTATGGCGCGGGTGTCGTTTCCCTCCTTCCCACTGGTCTCGTGGCACCGTGGGGGACAAGAAATCCATCCGTCTGCTTCTCGTGAGGCATTTGTGGCCGCACTGGAACAAGGTGCGGAACTCATTGAAATTGATGTTCGTAGTACTCGGGACGGATACCTGGTCTGTTATCACGACGAGCACCTACCGAACGGACTGGCTGTGCGCGATGTGTCGCGCGATGACGTGGTTTCACTCATGTCGTGGAGTGAGTTTGTTGCCCTTTTGAACGAGAGTGACCCCAATCGCCGCACCGGAGTGCACCTCGACCTGAAAGACGTGGGTTATGAGCTCCTCGCCGTCGATCCACTCATCACGACACACCGACCGTTCTTTGTCACGTCGCTCGAAAAGCAATCCATCCAGCTCCTTCGTCAGGAACGTCCTGACGAAGACGCCTTTTTGACCGTTGGGCGCGATCGAGGGAGTCGTTCGCGGTGGTCTCGGTGGTGGCTCCGCGCGAGCGAAATCTTTCCCTACGTCAATGTGATGTCCACGAAAGCCACGGGTGTTGCCATCCACCACTCACTTCTCCGACCACGGCTCGTACGCTGGCTCCGTCGCCGCAACCTTCGTGTGGTGGTGTGGACGGTGAATGGGAGTGACGCCATGGCGCACCTCTTCGCCGGCCGGAGCATCGACGCCCTCACGACGAACTTTCCTCTCAAAGCGCTCGCGGTGAGAGGTGGGCGCGCAGCGGCAAGAATGGCGGAGTGACCACACCTCGCATTCTCGCAACGTCCGGTGGATTCATTCCCGGCCCCGTACAACAGTCCGCCCGACTCGGCGACATGTTGCTTCACGCCTTGGCCGCCACAGGTACGACGCGGCCCCGGGTGTGTCTCGTCCTCACGGCCTCGGGGGATGCCGCTGACTACTACGCCCTGAGCTACGAGGCGTTCAATGCGGCGGGGTGTGACGTCACCGAGCTCAAGGTCTTTCCCCAGCCCTCCGCGGATCCCATGGAGCGACTGACAACTAGCGACCTCGTGTGGGTCGGTGGTGGGTCGGTCGCCAACCTCTTGACCTTGTGGCAACTCCACGGCATCGATCAGGCGATGCGTGCGGCGTGGGAGAAGGGCGTCATCCTCGGCGGCGTCTCGGCCGGCAGTCTGTGCTGGCATGTGGGGGGTACCACTGATTCGTATGGACCCGAGCTCCGCCCCGTCACCACGGGGCTCGCCCTACTGCCCTACGGCAACGGCGTGCACTACGACTCCGAAGCACAGCGTCGACCACTGCTTCACGAGTTGGTGGGTAATGGAACACTGCCGCCACGCGCCTACGCCACGGACGATCACGTTGGTCTGTGGTATGAGGGAACCGAACTACGTGCCGTGGTGGCGGACCGCCCTTACGAACCACTCGTCGGGCCGGCGGCGTATCTCGTTGAACGCACCGGGTCGGGCGTCGAGGAGACGCGCCTCGAGATTGGACCGCAGTGAGGTCGAGGAGACGGTGGGCTCTGCTGTTCGGCGGCTTCGTGCTGATTGCGGCGACCACCATCGTCGCCACGCAACTGTCCAACTCAGAGGAGGCGGACAGTTGCACGAACAGGGCCGTGTGCTTTCGTTCGACCCCTCGCAGCACCTTCCCCCACTACGGGAATGTCTACCCCAGCAACTTGGCTGACTGCATGTTTGCTGCTGCCGCCAACTGGCAAACGATTGTCCTTGGCTCCACTCCGCGAGCTCAACAGGTGAAGGACGAGTATCTCGCCGCGGCGCAGAGTTCCAGTAGTGGAGTGGACGAAGACCTCTTTATCTGGTGGTGGACAACGCAGGGCATTGGCAACGTTCGCATTCAGGGGTGGGAAGTCCTCTCCCAAATCAATGAGGAGCGTATTAAAGAGGAGATCCGCCGCTACAAGGCCGTGTTCGCCATCTTCACGTTTCGCCGACACGCCACTCTCGCTGGGCGACCTGTCGGCATCGGCGGGCACGCCGCCATCATCGACGGATACACCGCGAAGGGTCCGTTAGTCGTGACGTGGGGTCACACGTATCAAATGACCTGGGGTGAGTACTGGCGATCGATCAACTCCCTGCGAGCCATTACTCGTTGACCAACTCGCCCTACGACCAACCGCCCGAATACGACATCCACTGGCCCGTAATAAAGCGACTCGTTCCGTCGAGGAACGACGCGCACGAGTAGGCACACTCCTCCACACCGCCGAGACGCCGCATGGGAACTTGTTGCTCGATGAGTTTCCGGACCTCCGGGTCGGTGCCACCCGTCGCCCGAAGAAACTCCGGGAAGTCCATGAAGTTGGTGCCCAAAATATTGACCTGCACGTTCGATCGCACCACTTCTTCGGCGACATTGCGAGCCAACATGGTGCCCGCCGCCCGCAGGGACGAATAGAGCGGCGCACCAAAGACTGGACGCGATCCGGCGGCGCTCGTCAAGACGAGAATCTGCCCGTCTTTGTTTTCGACCATATGAGGAACGACTGCTTTCAAAAAGTGGTACGGCTGGACGACACACCCGTGATAGACCGTGTCGAGATCGTCTTGCGTGGAGTCGACGAACTTTCCCGTCACCACGCGACCAGAGAACATGGTGGCGGCGTGCACTTGACCAAATCGCTCCACTCCCGCCGCGAGGAGACGGGCATAGTCCTCTTCGGTGCGCGCTCGGGAACCGCCATCGACGTTGACGACCGTTGCGCCGTAACTCTCCAGTTCGGTCACGAGGTCTGGGTCGGCGTCACCGACGACTAGGTCGTGACCACGGCGAGCGAGAATGCGGGCCGTGTCGGGTCCGACATAGAAGTTGGCAGTAGTGACGAGAGCAACTCGGCGCGATGTCATGTTTCTCCTCCGGGGTAGGGATGTGTAGATTCTGTCATAGATAATGCCAATTGTTAGGAGTCGCGTGCCGACCTACCTAGAAATCAATCGCCGCGACCTCCGGGAGGCGGACTACGTACAGACCCCCTCGGTGGCACTCGCCCCAGGTCAGGTTCGGTTCCGCGTCGACC
>CAXBRG010000031.1:0-10410 GCA_963977995.1 uncultured bacterium
TTTTTTTTTTAATGATACGGCGACCACCGAGATCTACACTCTTTCCCTACACGACGCTCTTCCGATCTTCGGCCGTCGGCGATGTCTTCGAAAAGCCGTCGGTCCACTACAAGAAAGTAAGGATTTCGGGCGCCGACAACATTCCGGCGTACGCCCTCGAAGCGACACCGGCTCTCTGCACCATCATTGGCGCACTCGGGAGCTTCGGAGAACGGCCCACCATGGTCGTGAGTGGAATTAACGCGGGGGCCAACGTCGGACGAAGCGTCCTGCACTCCGGCACCATCGGTGCCATCTTGACGGGATCGCAGCTCGGACTCTCCGGACTCGCGGTCTCAGTCCAGTGGGGAGACAACGTGCACTACGACACGGCCGCCAATGTCGCGGTCGAAGTCCTCGACCAGTTTTTCACCGCCCCGGAGAGAACGCTTCTCAATCTCAACGTCCCCAATCTCGCTCCTGAAGAGCTACAAGGAGTCCGACGCGGGCGAATTTCGACAGCCGGCATCATCAAGTCAGCCGGGCGCAGTGTCAACGGCGTGGAGCTTGGCGAAGAAGGTGAGATGCCCCTTCGGTTCGGTGCGGCGACGCCCGATCTCGGCGACGTCTCCGACGAAGAGCCTGACGATGACGGCGCATTAATTGCGGCGGGTTACGCGAGTTTGACGCCTCTGCGAAGTGTTACCGAAGAGACGTCGGCGCACATCGACGACCTCGTACGCAATAGCTTGACCGCAATCGCCGCCCACTTAGACGGTCATCGGTCATCGTCCATGTGAGAGCGTCGGGCTCGCTTCTGCTGACCGCGATGCTTCTTGGAGTTCAGTCGACGTTGCGCACTCGCCACCGTGGGCTTTGTCGGGCGACGCGGTGGTGGTGGTTGCAACGCGGCGGCTACTTTCGCACCCAATCGCACGAGGGCGGCTTCTCGATTCTGACGCTGGCTGCGATACGTTGACGACGACGCCGTAAAAGGTTGCGTACGAGCGGCTAACAAAAGGGCCCGTTGTCGAGGCGATATCCCGGGCGCCACACGATGGTCAAACGTGACGACCACTTTGCTCATCGTGCGGTTGGCGTGTTGACCGCCGGGACCGCCGGACGTTGTCAGGCGAAGAGCAATCTGTTCGGTACCGAGTCGCAAGCTCCCGACGTGAAGAATGCCACTCTCATCGACAGACACCTTCATGCATCAAGTGTTGCACGCCAGAAGAGTTAGTTGTCGAATCGAACCATCGCCAGCTGAGAGGACGATGCCACCAGTCGATCCCGTTCGTCAAAAAGTTCGCAACGTTCATCAACGAGTCCATCCTCAATCACGACGCACCATTGGCGAACTTTCAGCCATTCACCTACCGGAACAGCTCGCACGTACGAGCTCAGCTGCAACGTCGGCACCCAGCCCGTTGATCCGATCGGGAAGGTTGCCGGCGGCAGTGCGTCGGAAGCGAATAACAGGCTCCACGGATTCCATGATGCGTCACCATCATCGAGACGCATCCACCCCTTCACCTCCGCCCGATCGGAAATCTCACCACGCGCGAAAGTGGTGCAGACGGGATCGAGACGTTGCTCTTGGACGCTCAAGATTCCGACGAGCCCATTTGAGGGTGATCGTGGGCAGGCGTCGCGCGGTGCAATTTCAAATGGCGTCGTGTCGTGGTAGCGATTTACGGCATCGGGCCGCAGAGCACCCAGAGTCATGATCGATTCATTCGTCACCTGACCCTTTTGACGCAGCAGAGCGTGGACGAACGTGGCGCCCCTTCCGATCCGGCGTACTTCAACCTCCACCTCGGCCTCACCGAGTTCTGGCGCTCCGACGTAGTTGGTCGTCATCGCCGTGACGTGGTGATGAGGTGAGCCCGCGCGAGCCGCTTCTCTCAGCGCAGCGTTTGACAGCACACACTGGAGATAACCCCCATTGGGGCGCCCCACCACGGTGTAGTGCTCATTGAGATCAACGTGATACGTACCTTCCCCTCGATCGGTCACGCCAGCGGCGAGGCGAAGTGCTCGGGGTTGAGGAGAATTCACCTCGCCAATCTAACGAAACCCCGCCTTCTCATTAGATTGGGAGCCGGAGCGTGACCAATGACAACCGTTCAGCACTACATACACGGCGAACTCCGTGAGGAGTTGCGTAAAGAGGCCACAATGCCTCTCTACAACCCCGCCACGGGACAAGAGATTGGCTCTGTCCCAATCGCCAGTGACGAGACGCGCCGCGATGTACTCGCGAGCGCCACGGCAGGCGCAGCAGTCTGGGCAGCATCGTCGCTCAGCCAACGGTCGGCGGTTCTCTTTAAGTTTCGCGAACTTCTCGCACAAAGTACCGACGAGCTCGCCGCACTCATCACACGCGAGCAGGGCAAGACACTGGCGGACGCTCGCGGTGAACTGGCCCGCGGACTCGAAAACGTCGAGTTTGCCTGCGGACTCATCGAACACCTGAAGGGTGATTTTTCGAGTGGTGTAGCCGATGGTGTGGACGTTCATTCCTTTCGCGAGCCCGTCGGCATCGTGCTGGCCGTCACGCCCTTTAATTTTCCGGCCATGGTGCCACTGTGGATGCTGGCCAACGCGGTAGCGGCAGGGAACGCCGTCATCGTGAAACCGTCGGAGAGAGATCCCTCGGCGGCGGTGCGGCTCGCGGAACTGTGGTCCGCCGCGGGGCTGCCGCCGGGAGTCGTCAACGTGGTTCACGGAGATCGTCACACGGTGCAGGCCTTCGTTGAAGATCCATCGGTAGCGGCCATCAGCTTCGTGGGTTCGACACCGGTCGCGAAGTCACTCTACGAATCGGGCACCCGCCTCGGGAAACGAGTTCAAGCGCTCGGAGGAGCCAAGAACCACATGGTCGTTCTTGGTGACGCCGATCTCGACGTTGCGGCAGACGCGGCGGTCAACGCGGGCTTTGGAGCGGCCGGCGAACGGTGCATGGCCATCTCTGTCGTCGTGGCGGTTGGAGCCATCGCCGATGAACTCGTCGACAAGATCAGCCGGCGCATCGATGCCCTGCGAGTCGGACCAGGCGACCAGGCGACGAGCGATCTCGGACCACTCATTACCCGGGAACATCGAGATCGCGTGGCGAGCTATGTCGACGGAGCGCCTCATGAGGGGGCCACCGTCGTGCGCGATGGAGCCGCAGAGATTGAGAAACCGGGATTCTTCTTTGGTCCGAGCCTCCTAGATCACGTCACTCCCGAGATGCGCTGCTACCGCGATGAGATTTTCGGACCCGTTCTCTCCGTCGTGCGCGTGGCGACGTACGCAGACGCTATTGAGGTCGTCAACAACAACCCGTACGGAAATGGCGTGGCCGTCTTTACGCGGGATGGAAATGTCGCTCGTCAGTTCAGTCGTGACGTCACGGTCGGAATGATTGGTATCAACGTTCCGATTCCCGTCCCTGTGGCGAGTTACTCATTTGGCGGTTGGAAGGACTCCCTCTTCGGTCATGCGCACATGTACGGACCTGAGGGATTTGCCTTTTTCACTCGTGGCAAAGTCGTCACCACCCGATGGCCCCAGCCATCCGATTCGCAAATTGATTTAGGGTTTCCACGAACACGATGAGGGTCCTCACCGACTTTCTCTGGGGCGGCCTGCGTGAAGGCCTCTTGATGTTATGGATGACGCTGTGGCCGCTCGTCCTAGGTTTCACAATTTCCGGAATCGTGCAGGCGTTTATTCCCAAGGACGGACTGCGACGCTCCCTCGGTGAAACATCAACCCGCAACACCATTCGCGCGTCCCTGCTCGGGGTGATCTCTTCCTCGTGCTCCTACGCTGCCAGCGCCATGGCCCGTGCCGTCTTTGCCCGCGGCTCATCATTCACCAATGCCACCATCTTTATGGTCGCTTCTACAAATTTGGTGATCGAGCTCGGTATCGTCCTGTGGCTTCTCCTCGGCTGGGAGTTCCTACTTGCTCAACTCATTGGTGGGGCGATCATGATTGGCTTCATTGCGGTATTGGGACGACGGGCCCTTGACCGCCAGCAAGAACAGGTACGCGCTGCGGTTGCGGATGCGGTTCCTGAGATGGGTGCGCCTACCTCCGAACACAAGTGGCGATCGCTGGACAACTGGTATCGAGCGTCTCGCTATTGCATCGCCGACCTGACGATGTTGCGCAAAGAGCTCCTCTTTGGCTTTCTTGTCGCGGGGTTCCTCGCCGCCGAAGTGCCCGATTCGTTCTGGTCTCATCTCTTTATGACGGGACACGGGAACTGGACCGTCATCGAAAATGCACTCATCGCCCCTTTACTGGCCGTCGTCAGTTTTGTCTGTTCCGTCGGCAACATCCCTCTCGCCGCGGCACTGTGGATGAAGGGGGTGAGCTTTGGTGGTGTTGTGGCATTCATCTTCGCCGACTTGGTCACGCTCCCCCTCCTCTTGATCTACCGACGCTTTTACGGTGCTCGCGTGATGTGGCGAATGTTCCTGGTTCTGTGGTGCGCCATGAGCATTGGCGGCCTCATCATCGACATCGTGTTCCAATGGTGGGGACTCCAGCCCCACCGCATGCATCACGTGATGACCGGCCACAGCTTCGACCTGGGTTGGACCCTGTGGCTGAACGTGGTCGCCATCGTGGTGCTCGCCATCACCTTCGTCTTGGGCCGACGCACCGCGAGCGATGACTCGGTGGCGATTGACCCCGTCTGCGGCATGCAGGTCGACACCGCGTCACCAGCCGCCGTCGCTGACGTCGAGGGCCAGCGGTACTACTTCTGTGCGCCGCGGTGCCAGGAGCGTTTCGTTGATAATCCGCAAAAGTTTTTAGGTGCCACACCAGACATGGTCGAAGACCCTGACGGCGACGCCATCGATCCCATCTGTGGGATGCGCGTGAACTCAAAGAGTCCAGCCGCTGTGGCCGAGGGCCCCGACGGACCCGTCTACTTCTGCTCCGTGGGCTGCCACGGGCGATACCTCGCCGGGCCCGATGCACCGCCCGGTACGCAACAGATCTCGCTCGGACGAAAACCACGTGACTGAAGAACTGCGCGTTGGACCCTCCCCACGCGTCTACGGCGTGGCCATTCGAGACCGCCATGTCCTCCTTGTTCGAGCGAGCTCACCGCACGATGGGGGTGAGTTGTGGTGGCTCCCTGGCGGTGGAGTGGACTGGGGCGAGTCCATTGACACTGCACTCATTCGTGAGTTCGAGGAAGAGACCAGTCTCACAATCGACGACTACGTCCTGTGCACTATCTCCGACGACACCCGTACACGACCGAACGGCGAAGAGGTCCATACGTTGCGCATCGTGTATCTGGTGTCCGTGCAGCCCGGCGACATTCGCCACGAAGCCGATGGTTCAACGGATATGGCGGAGTGGGTGTCGCTCGAAACTCTCGACGAACGACCTCTCGCCCCGTATGCGGAGCGTGCGATAACAATCGCCCTCGATCAGCTCTCTCCCGACTCCCCTCACGGTCGGACCGCTCAGGAAGCTCTCGAGCGCCTCCGCGAGGTGGCGGGTATTAGTTGAAGTACGTCTGACGCAGTTCGCGCTTGAGGAACTTGCCCGCGGGATTCCGTGGCAAGGGCTCGGCACTGAATGCAATCCGCGTGGGCACCTTGAAGGCCGCCAGACGGCCCGCGAGGAAGTCGCGCAGGGCGTCAGCGGTCAGTGATTCGCCCGCCTTCAGCATCACTACCGTCGCCACCTCTTCGCCCAGGCGCTCGTGCGGAACGCCGAACACGGCGGCCTCGTGGATCGCCGGGTGCTCGTAAATCGCGGCCTCCACTTCGGCGCTGTAGACGTTTTCGCCGGCGCGTAGGACCATGTCCTTGGCTCGATCTTCGATGTACAAGAAACCTTCGTCATCAATGCGGCCAATATCTCCCGAACAGAGCCAACCATCGACAATGGTCTCTTTGGTCGCTTCCGGCTTGTTCCAGTAGCCACGAATCAACGTCGGTGACTTCATCCAAATCTGACCGCGTTCGCCACGCGGGAGCGACGTCAGATTGTCATCGCGGATGTCAAAGTCCATGATGATGGTGGGGGTACGACCGGTCGACGACGGGTGGCTGACGTAGTCGTCGCCAAAGTTTCCGGGGCCGTAGGCGTTGGTCTCAGTCATGCCGTAACCGATACTGGGTCGACCCCGCTTGAACGAAGATTCCACTCGAGCGACCAACTTCGGTGGGGCCGGGGCACCACCGCCACCGACGCTCGACAACGAGCTGGTGTCGTACTTAGAGAAGTTGGGGTTTTCGAGCATGTCCCACGACTGAGTGGGGACTCCAACGAAGTTGGTGACCTTGTGGCGCTCGATTAATTGAAGGGCTCGCTCAGGATCCCATCGGTACATCATGACCAGTTTGAAGTGCCACGTAAATGACGAGAGCATGACGGGAATACAACCCGTCACGTGAAATAGCGGCACGATCAAAATGAAACACGCCGGCAAGCCAGATCCCTCCACGTCCCCCGCGTCGCGACGGGCCGCGTTCACGTACGCACCCGACGCAAATGCCATCAAGGCATTCGAGATCGCGCGATGGGTAGAAATGGCTCCCTTCGGAAATCCCGTGGTACCGGAGGTGTACAAGATCGTGGCGTCGTCATCGGGGTTGATGGTGACATCGGGCATCGCCGAACCAAGCACCAGAACGTCGTTCCAGTTGTCCACGTTGGGCGGAAGCGGCTGGAGCTCGTCGAGGCGCACCCCCAAGATGCGAATTCCTGCACGACTGCACGGACCGTGGGCACGCGAAATACGCTCAGTGTCAGCAATCAGCAGGGACAGCTCGGCGTCGTTGATGGCGTATTCGTTCTCATCTTCCGTCCACCACGCATTGAGTGAAACACTGATGCCACCGACCGACAGAATTGCCGCGAAAGCCACAATCCACTCGGGCAGGTTCCGCATCGCGATGCCCACGCGATCACCCTTCTTAATGCCGTACTCGTGCACTAGGGCGTAACCGAGGGCATCGGCGTGCTCCATCACCTTCTTGTACGACCACTCTTCGTCTTCGTACACCAAGAAAATGTTGTCGTCGAGCCGAGCGCCGTCGAAGATTCCTCGTAGGTTCGGTGGGGCGTTCTTAAAGACGCGGAACGACACGCCGTTCACGATTTCTTCCATCGTCTCAAACGGTGAACCGGGACCCGAAATTTGGGCTACGGCTTCGTCATAACTCAGTGCCACTTGTCCTCCCCGAACTGGTGGACGAATCCTACGGCACAGCCCGCCGGCGACCCGCCGAATCCTTGCTAGAACTACTACATGCCGATTAACGTCACCGCCATTCCGGGCCTGCCCGACCACGTCAACGATGTCCGACTACGGACCGCCGCGTTTATCAATGCGGAAATTCTCCCGAGGGAGTCGGAGCTCTTCGTCCGGCGGCGCGGGGCGGCCGTCACCCCGGAACAGCAAGAACACGCCAAAGTGCTTCGGGCGGAGATCAAAGAGAAGGTCAAGGCGGCCGGTCTCTGGGCGCCCCACCTCCCTGGGGAGTACGGCGGAATGGGTCTCGATTTTCTCGCCCACGCCTACATGAATGAAATTCTCGCCTACGCCATGGGCGCCGCGAGCCTCTTTGGCGTCGTGGCACCGAACTCCGGCAACCAGAAGATCCTCCTCAAATACGGGACCGAGGAGCAAAAGCGCAAGTGGCTGCTCCCGCTCGTCGAGGGCACCATGGAGTCCGGCTACTCCATGACCGAGCCGGCGAATGCGGGCTCCGACCCCCGTTCAATTAAGACGACAGCTCGACTCGAGAACGGCCAGTGGGTGATCAACGGCCACAAGTGGTTCACGAGCAACGGGCTGGATGCCGACTTCTTCATCGTCATGTGCCGCGTGGAGGAGGGTTCAGGGAATAAGCGGATGGCGCAGATCATCGTTCCCACCTCAACGCCCGGTGTCACGATTGTTCGTGGCATTGGCATCTGGGGTTCTTCCACCAGTGACCACTGCGAAGTGCTCTATGACGACGTTCGCGTGCCGGAAGAGAACATCTTGGGTCGGGTTGGACAAGGACACGAGGCCGCTCAAGAACGACTGGGTGCCGGACGAGTGTTCCACTGCATGAACTCCGTCGGACAGATGTGGCGAGCGTTTGACCTCATGGTGGAGCGCTCACTCTCTCGCGAAGTGCACGGCGGACTCTTGAAAGACAAGCAGTTCATCCAGGGCATGATCGCCGACTCCTACATTGACCTGCAAACCGCACGACTTCTCACCATTCGTACGGCCGAGTTGGTTGACCGCGGCGACCCCCAAGCGCGCACGGAGATTTCCGCCCTCAAGATCTACGTTCCCGCAGCGTTCCACCGCGTTGTTGACCGAGCCATTCAGATTTGGGGTGCGGCGGGCGTTTCGAACGACTTACCACTCGCGGCGATGTACCTCGGGGCCCGCACCCTGCGACTTGCCGACGGGCCCGATGAAGTTCACCGCATCTTGATCGCTAAGAATGTATTTCATCACTACGAATCCGGAGAGTCCTGGAACTTCGCCGGCTAGCTCGTTCGGAACGGTCATCGTTCCGCCGATCGCCCAGTCTGACGCTTTCCTGATATCGGCCGCTCTCGCTACGGCGAGCCAAGGTCGCGAAGCCACAGTGCCGTCGTGCCACTGACGTACGCACCGAGCGCATCGTTCACGGCAATCATCGGTTGATTGAGAACAGAGTTTTCAGTCCGAACGCGATGGATTGCCATGTCACGTGCCAGTGCCACTTCGTAGTTGGCCAGCTTCATCAGACCGCCGAGCCGATGACCACGGTGCTCGGACACCACAAACGTGTCCCACTGATACGCCGTTCGGGGGTCGATACGTGACACGGTGAGCTGGGTGTAGCCCGCGAGGTCACCGGTCCGGGTATCTATCGCGACCGTGGTCACCACGTCACGACCCATCTCATCAATCGTTGCTTCGTGTTGGCGAAAACGGGCCAGATCCCACGTCTCTGACGCGAGCGAAAAACCGGCGTGGGGAACTTCGGCGGGCATACGTCCAATGAGCGAAGCGAGTTGGTGAGCCCGTCGATCGGTCGCAGCACCAACCCACCGTTCAAAGTGATACCCCGCGGCGTAGGGCGCCCACTCCGCTTGACGAGCGCTCACCGTTGCAGAATCCAGCGGCCACTCAATGTCGCGGCGCTCAATGTCGTCACCGAGCCGATATCCCCGCGACGGCGCAAAGTAGCGGCTGGGTCCGTTCCGGAGCTCGTCAACCCCCTCACGCGCGACGGCAGTAATGGATCGACGGCCGAGCTGCCGAACCATCTGTTCACACGCGATAAGGGCGGCACTACCCACACCTTGACGACGGCGGTGGGGATCGACGTGGAGATGGAGTTCCACGACGTCACGGTTTTCGTCGTTCGAGAGTCGTAGGGCAATCGCGGCCGCGGCATCACCATCAGCATCAAATGTCGCCAGGGCGTAGATGATGGTCGGATCGGCCGGGAGGGCCCGCGCCCGCCACTCGTCGGGCTGCCACCCGCCGTCTCCCGACGGATCACGCAGTGATTCCGAGCGATGAAGGATTTCGAACCACTCAAAGAATTCGCCATCTCGTCGGGGATCAACGGCACGGAGTGGCATTTCGCCAGCCTAGGTTCCGTTACTTCTTGGCCACTCGGAGAAAGGCGTCACCAAGGGACTTTCCGAGTTGCAACTGCCCCTCTGGTCCAAGATGGATGTAGTCGACGGTGTTGCGAGGAATGGCAGCGGTATCAACGACGTAGACGTTCGGCATCTCTGCCGCGGCGCGACGGTCGGCCGCCCGCACTTCCGTGTTGCCTCGTTCGTAGTCGAGGCACTCAGTGGAGATGCAACTCCCATTCGTGGTGTGCCAGTGTTGAATCCACTGGCTGATATCAATTGAGCCCAAAATGATCGGGAACGTCCTCACCGAAATCGTGGCCGCCCGTACCGCCTGAATGAGGGCGGTGCCATGGTCGTAGTACTGCACTGCGGCTGAGAGATCTTGAGCATCTGCTTCACCCTGCACCCAAAAGCCACCACTTAAGACGGGAACTGTGTTGTGCGCCGTGAACCACCCTTCCATCGCCAGAGTGCTGGATACCAGAGTGCTGAATTGGTCGGAGCCCTGGTACCAGAAGTGCTCAAGATCTGTCCCACCGCACGTGACCTTGACGAAGGCGAGGTTTCTCCAACCGGCCGACCACAGTCGACGAGCGATGCCGACCTCGGGCCCAAACGTGGGCACCGAAGGAAGTGGCAGGTAGTGCTGGTGCGCCGTCAAGGGCACCGGCGTTGCGCCACTGGACTGCAGTCCACAGCCGAGCCACGTGATCGTCGCTCGGGAGTCCACCGCCGAGCGTGTGGAGCCATTCCAGAGATCAAACTTTGGCGACGACCGGGTAACGACAGAGCTCCAGCCCGCCGCATTCGATTGGCCGGCGA
>CAXBRG010000032.1:0-10221 GCA_963977995.1 uncultured bacterium
ATCTTCCAGACTTTTCGTACGAACCGCACTTCGTCGACGTAACGGACCCCACGGGCGGCGCTCCACTACGTATGGCGTACCTCGACGAAGGCCCCCAGGACGCCCCTGAGACCGTCCTGCTGCTTCACGGGGAGCCGACTTGGTCGTTTCTCTATCGCAAAGTCATGCCGGTACTCCTGAGCGCGGGGTATCGCGTCGTCGTACCCGACTTAATCGGGTTCGGCCGCAGCGATAAGCCATCAGCTCGCAGCGAGATCTCCTATGCCCGGCTCGTGGCGTGGACGAGCGAAGCACTCTTCGATCGGCTGAACTTAACGAACATCACTCTCTTTGGCCAAGACTGGGGCTCCTTGGTCGGTCTGCGCTTGGTCGCCCTCGCTCCGGAACGGTTCTCGCGTATTGCCATTGGCAATGGCGGCCTACCGACGGGTGAAGAAAAGATTTCTGAGGCCTTTCTCGCCTGGCAGGAGTTCTCCCAGACGGTACCGGAAATGCCCATCGGGGCAATTTGCGGTGGTGGCTGCGCCGTACGACCGAGCGCCGATGTGATCGCTGGTTATGACGCACCATTCCCCGACGAGTCGTACAAAGAGGCCGCTCGCATTCTTCCGACACTCGTACCAACTCGCCCCGATGATCCTGCGCACGGAGATCAAATTGCCGCGTGGGATGTTCTTCGTTCGTGGCATAAGCCGTTTCTCACGTGTTACTCAGACAAAGACCCCGTCACAGTGGGGGCCGACAAGAAGTTTCTTCGTGAGGTACCCGGAACATCAGGGGTACGCCACACCACCATCGTTGGTGGCGGGCACTTCCTACAAGAGGACGAGGGTCACCAACTAGGTACGGTTCTCGTCGACTTCATCACCCACCACTGAGGTCCGGCGGCTACGCATTTCGACGAGTGAACGGGCGGGGTATCCATCAACGCCCGGTCGCCATCCTTCGGCAATCTTGGTGAGACCGATTCCTCCCTCCGCCCACAGGTGACAGGTATTGCGCAGCCAGCCGCCCGTGTCTTGGCTGACCGTTCGGCCGATCCCGGCGAGGCCGGCTCGACGTGACGACGCAGACGCCATGGTCTGAATGACTGCCGGACCAATCGCCTTCGCCAGAAAGTCGAGGTGAGTACAGCCTCGCTGACGACCCACGCGCTCGGAAACTTCCTTGTTGAAGCCCCGTGTCACCGAGACACCGATGAGTGAGCGGAACGCCGGTTCGATGGCGGTGCACTCCACATGTGGCGTGCGATCCATGGTGGCGCTGACATCAGTCACAACCAAGGCGGCTCGGTCAATTGTCATACTCAGCGTCATGCGATGGACATCACTCACGAGACCATCACCATTGGCCCAGGGACGTTCGTCTTGGAGCGATGCGGAAACCACGAACGATTCGTCGGAGTCGAAGGATTCGATGACAATCGTGCGGCGATGAGTGGGGATGTTCTCGTTCATCCCCTCAGTTTTGCCGAGTTAGCGTCGCTCGTTGTACTTCAGAAGAGTGGGTCGCGATCCCACGGCGCCAATAGCGGTAACAGTGGCATTATCAAGCCGCAGTCGCCACGCCACCCCACCGTGCACCCCGAGGGCCCAGGCGACCGCCGACTTCACGGGCGACACGTGAGAGAAGATCGCAATGTGCTCATCAGAACTCGTCACGAGGGCGAGATTGGTGGAGAAGAGATCGTCAAGCCGAGCGTGAACGCGCTCATCAACGTCCTTCATTGATTCTCCACCGGGCACTCGCCAGTCGTGATCCTCCTGGAGGGCCCGCCACGTTTCTCGCCCCACGTCGGCGAGTAGTTGACCGTCCAGATCGCCATAGTGCATCTCGATGAATGCCGTATCGTCCTTAATGTCGACCCCCGGGACGGCAAGTTCGGCGGTTCGCTTCGCTCTGACGAGTGGTGACGAGAATGCCACGCGCACATTTCCCAGGCGCCCCGATAGCGACGCTGCTTGCTGTTCTCCCTTCTCCGTTAGAGCCACGTCCGTGCGGCCCACGAGCAATCCGTCTCGATTTGCCGTCGACTGACCGTGGCGAATGAGCAGCATCATGATGTGGGAATCCAAATTCGACTGCATTCGGGACAGGACACCAAGCTGTCGATAGTCGATGAGCGCCAGCGACCAACATCCTTGGCGACCGCGGCGATCTTGCATCCCCCACAGACCCCATCGACGACCTCAACGGCGGCAACATCATGAACTCTCTGGAGAATCCCCTCGTAGAGTTTCAGCACGTCTACTGGAATCTGCGCCATGATTTCGCTCCGAGCCGATCGGAGATCCGCTAGTTCGGAGTCATGTTGTGCCTGCGCCGCAGCGATGTCATTCACGAGAGCTGCACGACGCTCACTCATCGCCTGCGCCGCACTCTTAATGCGTTGAACCTGGTCGTCCAACGGTTCAAGTTCCTCCAAGATTTCAAGCTCTTCACTCTCCAGGGAGTCGAGACTGGCATCGAGGTGAGCTATTTCACCCGCCATCGCCTCCAACTCCCTACCCGCACCTGTTGAGCTCGCGAGCCGTGTCGAGAGTTCGTCGCGACGCTTTCGTTGCTGCTGTATCAACGACTCAATCGCGTCGCATCGCTCCATCAATGGGCGGCGAACCGCATCAAGTTCTCGATACTCTCCCCCTAGTGTCGCAACCTGTTGATCGACCTCTAGGAGCTCAGCGTGTTCGGGTAGGTGATCTCGTGAGTAGGCAAGGAGTGACTGTGACCGGTCAATGTGGGCAAGTTGTTGCAGTGCTCCCAGCGAATCCACGTGGCTAGTTTCGCAGGAAATTATGCCCGAAGGTCCCCGCCGAAGAATGTTCGGGCGTAGCCCGCAACCTCGACATTCTTCTCGAAGAGGCGGGCGTACATCATTCCCCCGCGGGCCGAGGCCTGACGGACCGAAACGGTCGGCATGCCAGTTCGATTAGCCCACCACGGTGCGACGGCGCAGAGGGCCGAACCCGTCACTGGATCTTCGGCGACTCCCAAACGAGGAGCAAAAACTCGAATTGCCACATCTGCCTGTGGCGCACCTTCGCACACCGCGATGACGAGCGACCCTGGCACCAGAAATAGCGCCATCGGATCCACGATGAGCCCGCACAGCGTGTCGTAGTCCTGCACGACGGCCACCACACTTTGCGCACCCGCTGCATACACTTCGCCAACATCACCCAGTGCCCCATTCAACACCGTTGGATCAAGTGGTTCTACATGCTGCCGCGGAAGATCGACCGCGAGGAGTCCTTGCCCCAACCGTCGTCCCGATAAGACGCCCGCCCGAGTCTGAAAGTAAAACTCACCACCGGGGACTCCGAGTTCAGTTAGAAGCACGTGCAGTGTGGCCAGAGTGGCGTGACCGCACAGATCGACTTCGACCGTCGGAGTAAACCAACGCAGGTGCCATGAGTCACCCACGCGGCGAACAAACGCCGTTTCAGACACACCGAGCTCAAAGGCAATCTGCTGGAGGTCGCCGTCTGACATCGAACGCTCTAGAAGAACCACCACTGCAGGGTTGCCACGTGCAGAGTCATCGGTGAAGGCGTCAACCCACCACAATCGGTGTCCAAAGGTTGAGCCGACAGAGTCCACGTATCAAGATTGCCACAACACGCGACCCGTGGAGCGTAGGGTTACATAATGCGCGTCGTCACCGCGAATATTCATGCCGATGTCGACGGCTACGGGCGTCCCACCAACGCCCTTTCGAACGTCTTGGCGCTCGGCCCCGACCTGCTATTCGCCCAGGAGCTATGGCAGGGTCACGAGGATCATGTGCGTCACATCGAGGCAACGGGTCTTACCTGTGTCGGGTTTGCGTCTCTCGGACCCGCTCGGCGCTTTCGTGAGGGACGTGATGGCGCTGGGTGGGAACCGCGACTCGGCCTTCTCACGGGCGACGAGGGTCTCTACTTCACATCACAGCGAACGTTATCCACCCGGCGACAGCGCGAGCATGACCAACGTTCTGGTGGGGAGGATGGCGAATGGGGATTCGGAATCTTCACTCGCTTGGGCGTTGAATCCGTCGAACGTATCCCCGTTGTCCAACTTCGTCGCGACAAGGTTCGCCGAAGCGTCGTAGTGGCGGATCTGCGGGATGCGGATGGGATGGCGTTCACCGTCGTGGGAGTTCACGGTCCTCACTTGAGTCACGGCTCATTACGCCACTACCGCGCACTCTCTCGAGCCCTCCAACCACGACTCGAAAATCGCTCCGTGATTTTTGCCGGGGACTTTAACTGTTGGCGACCGCTCTTACGGAGTGTTCTCCCGGGTTGGCGAAGTGCGGTCCGACGCAAGACGTGGCCCGCATGGAGACCACACTCGCAAATCGACCACGTGCTACTGCGAGGAGAGTGGCGCGTGTCGTTCGCCACCGCAGTTCCCACGGGTAGTGACCACCGAGCCCTCGTGGTCGACCTACAGATTTAGTCAACGAGCGCCGTGTCGCGTGTTTCGGGCAGGCGATAGACCAAGAAGACGAGTGGCAGCATCGGCAAGAATGTGACCAAGCTCGGAATACGGAGGGCTGACGGTCCTACGGTGTTCAGGGCATCGCCCACCGCGCCGAAGACAAAAAGTCCGAGCGTTGCGCCGACCACCCCGCTGACCACCACCCAACCAGCGGCGGTCGCTCGATACGACCGTGGAAACGATTCCGTCGTCAATGCACTGGCCGCCGGAGCGAAAAAAGCGGCCGCAGCAACGCCGAAGAGATAGCCCGCTGTAAAGAGAGTTTCGCCCCCAAAGTACGCAATGGTCGACGTGGCCGCAGTTGCCACCGCACCGATCACCACGGTGTGTCGTCGACCAAGGCGGTGAGCGCTCCATCGACTCGCCAGGAGGCCGGCTAATCCGAGCAGCGCCGACGACGCGACCACAACAGCAACTCGACTGGGCGGAATATGAAGCACTCTTTCGCCGTAGACAAAGGCGAAGGAGTTCGCCGGTCCCGAGACGAGCGCTACGACTACTGCGAGGATGGCAAGAATTATTAACCGACCTCGATATTCGGGACTCACTGATCCGAGTCGGGGCAGCGTCGCACTGTCATCTCGACGATGCGTCTCGAGGACGTGTCGCAACGTGGGCCATAACACGATGGCAGGAACCATGGCGAGTGCAAAGAGAATGCGAAACGAATTTTCTCCTCGCACGATCCCGTGCAGGACTGCGGAGAGCCCAGCGCCAAGGCCCGCCCCCGCCGCCAGCCACGCCAAGCGATGCATACGATTTCGGTCCGTACTGGTCTCGGTCACTATGACTTGAATTAACGAGTTGGTGGCACTTAAAAGCGGACGAGCACAGGCGAAGAGAAAGACAAACCACCAGTACCCAGGGCTAAAGGCCGCCAGGGCCGTAAACGTCAAGCCGAGGATGACAATTCGCCGAAGGATGCGTGTACGCCCGTGTCGATCGGCGAGAGCGCTCAGCGGGAGCGCAGCGAGGGACGCCAGACGTAGCACGGCCAGCCCGGTGCCGAGCACCGTTGTCGAAATGCCCACCTGAGCCTGCAGTGATCGTGCTTCGTGAAAGTTGGCAAAGTGCTTTGCCACGTCCCCGAGAGACGAGACTGCCCCAAACTGCCCAAACGCAGCAGCTACGGCAACGGCGACCATTATCGCGTGAGTCTTCCGGTCTGAACGCACGATTTAGTTCAGAACAACAGTGGGATCGACGGCGACCAATGTCTTGCCGTGATTACCCCCCGAGAACAGGAGATTCAAGGCATCGGGAGTGTTTGCGAGACCCTCAACAACGTGCTCGGCGTGGTGAAGTTGCCCGTTGAGAACCATCGCCCCCAGTTCAAGCTGGGCCTCGGCGTAGCGCGATGCATAGTCGAGAACGATGAATCCCTTCATACTGGCACGTCGCATAATCATCATGGTGTGATTCTTGAGACCAAAGGCGCCCGCAGAGTTGTATTGGGAAATGGCACCACACAGAACGATGCGTCCGTTCATTCCAATATTTAAGAGAACCGAATCGAGAACCTCACCGCCAACGTTGTCAAAGTACACATCGATACCACGGGGGCAAGCTTCTCGAAGGCGTCGAGCGAGATGCGGCTCGCGATAGTCCAGACACACGTCGAACCCATAGCGTTCCACCACCTCCGCACACTTCTCTGGACCACCCGCGATACCAACAACGAGAGATGCTCCCCGAGCTTTTGCAATCTGACCCGCAACGGATCCCGTGGCGCCCGCCGCACCTGAGACCACAACCACATCGCCCGTCTGCAACTGCCCCACATCGGTCATTCCAAACCATGCGGTGATACCGGTGACGCCCAGGACATTCATTACGGTCGGCAAATCCAATCCCAGACCCGTAGGAACAACGGAAAATTTATTCTCTTCGGTTGCGAGACACCATTCCTGCCATCCCGTCATCCCAATCACTATGTCGCCGACGCTATATCTAGAGGTACGGGATTCCACCACGACTCCGGCACCCGCCCCCCTTACGACCGCACCGATTTCAATGGGAGGGAGATAGCCCGGAGCGTCATCCATCCACGTCCGAATCGTCGGGTCGATCGAAAGATAACCGACACGAATAAGTGCCTGGCCGTCCGAGCACTGCGGCATGGGACCTTCCACATATTCGGTCGTGGTGGCAGTAACAAGCCCTTGCGGACGTTCCCGTAGGAGAACTTGGCGGTTCATGATGTCGCTTTCGAGTGGGATGGAGACTACATCGGTGTCGCGTGATACGACAGAACGAACTTATAGACCCTATTGGGGTGGTCTTGTAGCAAATACACGTTCCCGTCGCCGTCAGAGGCCAATGCGAGAGGATTACCCGAGTGGTCACACCTCGCTCTGAGACAATCTGTAGCCCGAGCAGCCCCATGTACTCCCACACCCGATCCGTCCCCTCTTCAATGTAGAAGAGGTTCCCGTTCGCATCGGCGCTAATTCCCACGGGTCGCTCCAGATTGTCGTGAACAATCTGCACCTGTTGACCGGGAGCGAAGCGAATGACCTTTCCGTCACTCTTCTTGTGACCCGCCAAAGTCACGTCGATGTAGCCGTACGCATCCTGGATGCAGTCAGTCGGGTGGTCAAGTCCACCCACGAGGAGCTTGACGATACCGTCACGGGTCACGGTCAGGAGATTGCCGAACTCCTCCTGCACCGCGAAGAGTCCACCGTATCCATCGGCCGAAAGCGCTCCGACACCCGTCAAGCCCTTCGCAATAACCGTTTTCTTACCCGTTGCCTCTTCAACGCGATAGATCTTTCCCGATCCAGCATCAGAGACGTAAATCTCACCAAGTGCGTTCACCGCCACACCACGCGGCTCACTGAAGCCTCGGGCAATAATTTTGGCACCCTTGTCAGTCAATTTTTCAAGCGTGCCCGACTTTCCACTCACCACATATGCCGTGGTGTTGTCCACCAAGGCCACCGCTGACCCAGGTTCCGTCGGAGCTGCTGCTATTCGTCGAGGCGTATAGAGGGGTGTGATTACCTGAATTTCTGACGTCCGAGCGTCAGCGACGTAGGCGTGGCCCGACAGGTTTACTGCCAGCGACATTGGCTCCTCGAACTCACCCTCTACTGCAACGTAGCGACCATTGGCCTGAAACTGATAGATCTTGTGATGTCCAGCGTCGGCAACGAAAACGTTCTGCCCAAGGTCGACGGCCACGCTCGTCGGATCGTCGAATTCAATCTGGTGGCCGTTCTCGTCCACGTCGGGGATGAATTCCGTTCGGCTGACGGCATGGCCGGTTTCATCGACGGTGTACTTCCAAATCTTCTTCGTTCCGGCATCGACTACCCAGACATTCCCAAACACATCGGTGAACACACCGCGCGGATCTTCGAGATCAGTGTCGAAGTTGCTCTGTGAGCTGGAGTCACCGTTGGCCGGGAACATGACGACTCGACTATTGCCCGTGTCGCACAGGTACACCCGCCCCTTGGTATCAACCGCAACTGCCGTTGGGTCTTTGAGGTGATCACCCAAAGGTGTCTGGCGCATATCGGAAAACGCAAACGAACGTGTTTCAAAGCGAGCGGGAATTAGAGCCTGCTGCGCCTGCACCGTGACGCGAAGTAGTTCGTTACGACCCGTATTGGCGATATAGACCTGTTCCTTACTCGACGACGGGTCAGGTGCCACCGACGTGGGGTGGTCCAAATTGACTCCCAAGGTCGAGCGCGAGCCGTCAACACCTATTCGGATGACGCGATTGTTCCCGGTGTCGGCAATGTACGTATTGCCGGTGAAACTCAGCGAGATGCCATTCGGCTCGGCGTATGGCTTGGCTTCAAATAAGTGGACGCGGTCCTGGGAGAAGAGAAACAGGGTGAGAACAACCACAAAGCCTGCCGTCCGTGTCCACCAGGTGGCGCGAGATTCTTCGGCGTGGGCCGAAGCTTCAACGGCGCGGTTAGCGCCTTCCAGAAGTGCGAACACCGCTGTGACGACCGCAAGAGCAATTGCCAAGTAGCCCAAGATGTCGGTTCCCGCAACAAATCGACCATTGAGAACTTGCATTGCGTACTGCGAAAAAATCAAGATGACGAGAATCTTGAAGAGATTTCTCGGAACAAAGCGATAGATCGAACTCGGCTTGAGGAAACGCTCGCCGAGCATGGTGATCTTTTCGGTGAGAAGGTAGGCCACCCACACCGCGAAGGTCTGCCACATCAAGCCCATTACTTCGTAAATCAAGACGAAGGCGAAAACATTCGAACCAATTTTCAGCCCACGCTCGACGTAAGGATGGCGTGCACTCGGGTACACCGGCTCCACAGGGGCAAACTGTCGGTGAATCAATAGCTCGACAAGAACTCGAATGAACATGGTCACGGCGACGAACACTTTGATCGTGGTGAGATGTTCTTGGATACTTACTTCAAGACCTTGTTTAAACGCTCCAGTCAAACTTGGTGCGAGTGCGGGCATTGAGCCCAGAATCAGAATTGTCAAAAAAGGTAAGACTAAGAGGTCGGCGATTATCAAGTGGAGTCGCGCAACACCCTTTTCTTCGCCCACAATAACGATGGGGCGCATCTTCGCCGCAAGCTGTGGCGCGATGAACCACAGCAAGGCAACGGAAAATAGACCGGTAAAGGCGTAGAGAATCCCTTGTGAACCTTCCGATGCAGTCAGTGGATGCAGAGAGAAGAAATGTCCGCTGAGTATTACCCCGAGTGCAAAAACGCTAAACCCGACAAGTCCGGAGAAAGCGTCGAGAACACCAATCATCATGAGTGACAGCGTCAGGGTTAGGGAAGGCGGAACTGCCAGACCACCAGTGTTGAAAATCGAGAGAACACCAAGAACCGCTGCGACGATCGGAAGGGCGATATAGGCATTCCCCAGAAGCGATCTCAGGTAACCACTGTCGTTAAAAGGGCCACTGAATAACGGCGACCATCGCGATAAGTGGGAGCCGATTTTCTCATTGAAGCTATCAACGATGTGGCGACCGCCAACTCCTGGTGCCACTGGAGCTCCCGGGCGATGCCCGCGGGCATATCCGGCATCGTGGGCGATTTCGACGTCGGCGGCGAGATGCCCTGCGTGAGCACTTTCGAACATTGACATTAGGCATCACCTCCCGATGGGGTGTCGCCAGAACTTCCACCGTCCGAGCCATCCCCTTGCGCACGGTTACCACCGGAACCACCGCTTGAGCCTGATCCGCCACCGCCAGAGCCGGAACCACCACCGGATCCACCACTAGAGCCTGATCCGCCACCGCCAGAGCCGGAACCACCGCTAGAGCTTGATCCGCCACCGCTGGAGCCTGACCCGGAACCGCTGGAACCGGAACCGCTACTACTCGACCCTGAACCGGAGCCACCAGAGCTGGATCCGGAACCGCCGCCGGACGAACTTGAACCGGGTGAACCAGAACCAGAACTGCTCGACGGGCTCGAAGTCTGGCCCGAACCACTCGAGGGTGTGCCGCCGCCACTTGACGTGCTACCGCTCGTTGGACTCGATGTTCCTCCCGATGGCGGCGGCGTCGGTTCACTCGGAGTGGTTGGGCGTGGCGCACTCGGTGCGGTCGGCTCAGACGTTGAACCGGGAGCGGACGGCGCGGCTCCGCCGCTCGGGGCACCGCCACCGCTCGGAGCTGACGGCGCGGCTCCGCCGCTCGGGGCACCGCCACCGCTCGGAGCTGACGGCGCACCGGACGGGGCGCTCGGCGCACTGGGGGTGCCACCTCCGGTAGGTGCA
>CAXBRG010000033.1:0-10068 GCA_963977995.1 uncultured bacterium
GTGAACTCGGCGCCGAGATCCGGCGCCTGCTGGCGAGCGAGCAGCGGCTGGTCGGGCATCTCCGGCGAGCCGATCTTCAGATAGAGGCCAAGCCCGACGCCGAACACGAGGGCGAGAGCGAGCAGGGTGCCCACGATGGTCGCTATCACCATGGATGCCACGGCGAGGCGAATCGACAGCCAGAACGCCTCGGGAAGACCCACCACGTTGGTGAGTTCGCGATACCACCGCAACGTCGCACCGTTCCATTCGAACGTCACCGTCGGACGACCGGCGAGAACATCGTTGAAGCTAAAGAAGACCATGCCGGCGATGGGCACCAGTAGATAGGCGAGCAGAAGCCACGAGTACACCCCGAGCCAGCGACCACGCTTCGTGCTCATACAAAATCACCAATGGACTTAGAGCCCAGCAGACGTCCATAGACCACGATCCCGATCAGTGAGATTCCCATCACGATTGCCGAGAGGGCGGATCCGCCGGGGAAGTCGTTGCTCACCAGGAACAGGTTCTGAATCACCGTACCGACCATCGTGTTCGTAAAGCCACCGAGCACCTGCTGATTGACATAGTCACCAAACGCGGGAATAAATGTCAGCAGAAAGGCCGCGAAGATTCCCGGGATGCAAAGAGGGAGAACGACCTTGCGAAAAGTGGTGATGCGTCCGGCGTAGAGGTCGTGTGACGCCTCCAGCAGCGCGGGGTTGAGACGCTCGAGCGAGACGTAGAGCGGCAGGGCGGTAAAGGGAAGAAAGTTGTAGGCCAAGCCGGCCACGACCGCAAAGGTCGTACCCAGGATCTGGTAGTCCGACGACACGAGATGCAGATTTTGCAACGTGTGAATAACGAGCCCGTCAGAGGAGAGCAGGAACTTCCAAATCACCGTGCGGATCACGAAGGAGACAAAGAACGGCACGAGCAACATCATCAGAAAGAAGTTCTTGCGGCGGCCGCCGTAGAACGCGATCCAGTACGCGATGGGAAAGCTCAGAACCAAGTCAATAACAGTCGCGGCGAGGGCATAGCCCAGGCTCCGAAAGATGATTGCGGACGAATTGGACCACGCATCCGAAAGAGAGGTGACATTCCACGTCATGGTGCAGACACCGGTCGCGGGATTGCACTCTTGCAGTGCCTTCACCAACATCAACACCAACGGAATGACGAAGAACACGGCCAGCCAAATGATGGCCGGCAGGCCGAGTACGTACGGCGCGAGTCGCCCCGACTTTCTCCGCTTCGACGTGGGTGTGGTCACGAACCCGTGGGAATACCCGCGAACTTCTCGTTCCACGTGTCGATTTCACCCTGGGTCTTAAAGGCGTAGTACGACTTCAACTTGTACGCCGTGGTCGGGAACACCTCAGGGGAGCTCGCAATCACGCTCGCCTTGACGTCAATGTCCTTCAAGAGATTCGCCATCGTGGTCGCCTGCCAGCCCTTGGTCGGAGCGAGCATCTTTGCCTTCGCTCCAGGGACGGGCGTCATGTAGTTCACGTAGTACGCGAGAACCGCCGCCACCGCCGGGTCGTAGAAGTAGTCGATAGCGATCATGGCGTCCCGCGGGTGTTCGGCGCCCTTCGGGATGCACATGTTGTCGGTCCACAGCAACACACCCTCGGTGGCGTTCATCAACACAAGGTTCTTATTGCCACCGATGCGCGCCTGGAAGACGTCGCCGGAGTACACCTGGCCCACCCAGAGGTTGCCCAGCTTGAGCTCGTTGATGATGTCGTTGCCGTAGTACGCCTTCACCAAACCGCTATCGCGCTGTTGGCGCAGTTTGGTAGCCGCCGCCTGCCAGTCGGTCGGGGTGGATGTTGCCGGGTTCTTTCCGATTGCGAGCAGCGCGAGGTTCCCCAGTTCGATCGGGTCACTCAACATGCCCACTCGATTACGCAACTTCGCCACGTTTGATGATGAGGTGTCAAACGCCATCTTGAGGGACGTCTTGTTGGTCGAGACCTTGGACTTGTTGTAGGCCAAGGTCGTCATGCCCGACTGCCACGGCACGAGACGCTTGCCACTGTCCGCGTACACCTTCTTCGCCGCTGCACTGGCATTGGCTTTAAATTTCGTCAGTTTGGTGTCGTCTAAGGGAACGAGGTAGCCGCCGTTCAAGAGATACCGCAGACCCACGGAGTTGTCCGTCATCACGATGATGTCGTAACCAGTGGAGTCACCAGACTGCAACGCGGGACGAATCTGCTGATAGAACGTCGGGTTGTCTTCGATCACTTCGCTGTACGTCGTCGTAATCCCCTGCGTTGTCTTCAGGTTGTCCAACGTCGGGTGCTTGCCGTTGTACGTGTCGATGTAGTACGGCCAGTTGGCGAAGTTCAAGACACCCGTTTTGGACTTGGTCGACCACCACGCCGAGTCACCCACGGCGGCGTCGGCGGCAGCGGGAAGTAGGAGCGAGGCCGCACCGGCGATGGCGCCGGCCTGCAGGGCGGCCCGACGAGTGATGCGGGGCGACAACAGACCCCGGAGTACCGAGGGGTCGAGGTGTTCGGGAAAGTTACTCATCACTATCTCCTTCTGATGGTGCGGCACTGCTGGGTTGTACAACGAACGTGTGTTCCACGGGCCACGTCATCACGACGTCCTCCCCGCTCCGAGGAGCAAAGGACTGTCCCGAGTTTTGAGCGTAGACCACAAACTCCTCACCGTGGGGGGCAGCCACCACGTACTGATTACCCACCCCCGTAAAGGTGGACACGATGACCTTGCCCGTGAGGGAGTTATCGGAAGCCGCCACGGGGCTCCCGGCGGGCTGAAGAGCCATTTTTTCGGGACGAACACCCACTTTGACCGCTCCGGTCAATCCGGCGGGCGTGCGGTGACGCGGGCTACGGAACGAGCCGTAGGCGTGGCTCGTCACGTCGAGATCGCCCGTCGGCGACTCCAGCGTGCCGGCGAGCAGGTTGGATGCTCCGAGGAAGGTGGCCACGAACTCCGTGGTGGGGTGCTCGTAGACGTCGCGCGGCGACCCCGCGCCCTCGATGCGGCCGTGATTCATCACCACGATCCGATCCGACATGGTCATCGCCTCTTCCTGGTCGTGCGTGACGTAGAGAAAGGTGATGCCCACCTGCGTCTGAATTCTCTTGAGCTCGATCTGCATGGTCTTGCGCAGTTTGGCGTCGAGCGCCGACATCGGCTCATCGAGGAGGAGCAGTCGAGGGTGATTCACGAGCGAGCGCGCCAGCGCGACACGCTGTTGCTGACCTCCGGAGAGCTGGGTCGGCTTGCGGTCCCCGCGCCCCTCCAAGTCCACGAGCGCGAGCATCTCGGCGACGCGGGCGGCGGCGTCAGATTTTCCGACACCCTTGCGACGGAGCCCGAAGGCAATATTGTCCGCGACACTGAGGTGGGGAAACAGGGCGTAGGACTGAAAGACCGTGTTGACGTCACGACGGTGCGGAGGAACGTCGGTCACATTGGTCTCACCGAAGTAGATCGACCCGGAGGTGGGCTCTTCGAAACCACCGAGCATTCGCAACGTGGTCGTTTTGCCACAACCCGAGGGACCGAGAAGACTCAGGAACTCGCCCTCTTGGATTTCCAACGACACATCGTCCACGGCGGTGACATCACCGAACGCCTTCGTGAGGTGTTCCAGACGAATAGTTGACGAGCGATTGTCCGTATCCACTGGGGAAACCTTAGACCACCCAGCCTCCCCGGTGAGGTCCGGCCGATCGCCGCCTCACCGGGGAATCGGGCGTCTTAAATGGCGTCGGGTCCGCGCTCGCCGGTACGAACTCGAACAATCTGCTCGACCGGAATTACCCAGACCTTGCCATCACCTATTTTCCCCGTCTGGGCGGCGGCCACGATGGCGTCCACCACCTCGTTGACCTGTTGGTCGTCGACCACCACTTCAACGCGCAGCTTGGGTACAAAGTCCACCTCGTACTCCGCCCCGCGATACACCTCGGTGTGGCCACGTTGACGACCGAAGCCCTGGGCCTCGGTAATGGTCATGCCGTTGACGTTGAGAGTCTTCAGGCGCTCCTTCACGTCGTCGAGCTTGAAGGGCTTCACGATTGCTACAACCAGTTTCATGATCTCTTCCTTTCGTTATCGCGACAGCGCGCTCACGCGCTCGGCGAAGGTTTCGGTCGGAAATGCTTCTTCATCGTGGATGGCCAGGTCACCGACTTCGAGGACCTCGTCGCTCTCGCGCAAGCCTCGCACAAGGACCTTGGCGATGAGGAACACCACGGTGGTGCCCACCGCGGTGTAGCCCACGACCCACGCGGCGGCAATGAACTGCTCCCAGAGCTGGTGGAAGGAGTGGGTATAGAACCACCCACCGACACTGAAGGCCGGCGTCGATCCGTCGTCGCTCAGATAGACCGCCATCTTCGGGTCGGCGAAGAGTCCGACGGCGAGACCACCGGCGAGTCCCGCGAATCCGTGAGTGAACACGACCCCGAGAGCGTCATCAACGTTCTTAAAGGGGCGCAGACGACTCACGTAGTTCCACGCCACCCAGACGATGGCCGAACACAGAAATCCCACCCCGATAGCCCCGAGAGCGTTGACGAACCCGGCCGACGGGGTAATACCCACCAGACCACAGATCATGCCGTTAATCGCTCCGAGGAACGTCGGCTTCTTCTGGTGGGAGAACAGCATGTCGAAGCCCAACCAGGTGAGGAGGGCCACGGCGGTCGCCACGTTCGTATTCAAGATTGCCGAGGCCGTATCGGCGCCGGCGTAGTACGGCGCGCCACCGTTAAACCCGTTCCAGCCGAGCCAGAGGATCCCCGCGCCAATCGCCACCATCATGAGGTTGCTCGGCACGGTCGTGCGGTCGCGACGAATTCGCGGCCCAATCAAGGCGGCGCCGACGAAGGCGGCCACCCCTGCCGAGAGGTGGATGACGAAGCCACCGGCGAAGTCGACGGCGCCCTTGAGGGCAAAGAACCCGCCACCCCACATGAGCTTCGCGTTCACCGCGTAGACGAAGGTGATCCACAGAGGCACGATGACCAACCACGCCTTGAACTTCAAGCGGCCGATAAGACCACCGAGGAACAAGAGGGGCGTGATCGCCGCGAAGGCGAACTGGAAGTAGGCCAGTGTCGCCGTTGAAAAGTGGAAGGGCACCACGGTATTGGTATCCGACACGGCCTGGCCTTGTGACGCTCCGGCACTCAGCAGAGTTCCGGGTACGCCGACCAAGTTGTTGAAGAAGTCGTTACCTCCGAGATGCGCCGCGGGACCGAAGGCCATCTTGTAGCCCCAGAGCACCCACACCACCAGCGTGAGTGAGAAACCGCTGAACACCATGAGCATGGTGTTCACGACCCACTTCTTTTGAATGAGTCCGCCGTAGAGGACCGCGAGGGCGGGAATGGACATCAGTCCCACCAACGTGGCCGCAACTAACTGCCAGGCGTTATCACCGGCATTCAGCCACGACGGATAGGGAATATTGGCTGTAAAGAGCACAGCCTCTCCTTTCCTTCGTTATAGGAGAGACCGCGCTGTCCTCCGAGTTGACCCCTCCAGTCTCGTGGAGCGATATTTCGAGGTCGTTAGCGGAGTGTTACGTCGATGTAAATTCGCGGCCTTAGCCGAGGGACTTTTCCACGACCTGGCTGATGTCCATCACGGAAACTTCGTCGCCCTTGCCGTTGGCCTTGACCGCGTCGTCCAGCATGATCATGCAGAAGGGGCAGGCCGTCGACACGATGTCGGCACCGGTTCCGAGCGCCTCTTCGGTGCGCTCCATGTTCACCCGCTTGCCGATGTTCTCTTCGAGCCACATACGAGCACCACCGGCACCGCAGCAGAAGCCCTTTTCGCGACAGCGACCCATCTCGACTTGTGTCACGCCCGGAATCGCAGCGAGCACCGTGCGGGGTTCGAGGATGATGCGGTTGTGACGACCGAGGTAACAAGGGTCGTGGTAGGTCACGGTGCCCTTGTAGTTAAACCCGGGTCGCAGACGACCGTTCTTCACGAGGTGGGTCAGCAGCTCGGCGTGGTGAATGACCTCGTAGTCCCCACCGAGTGCGGGGTACTCGTTCTTGATGGTGTTAAAGCAGTGAGGACACGACGCAACGATCTTCTTGGTGCCGACCTCGTTCAAGGTGGCAATGTTGTTTTTCGCCATCTCCTGGAACAGATACTCATTGCCGAAGCGGCGCGCGGGGTCACCGGAGCACGACTCCCGAGGACCCAAAATCCCGAAGGTAACTCCGGCGCGGTGCAGCATCCGAGCGGTGGAGACCACCTGTTGACGGCCACGTTCGTCGAGCGAGCCCGCACAACCAACCCAGTAGAGGTACTCAATGTCGTCAGGGATCGTGTCCTCGATGACGGGCACCTCAAAGTCCAAGGCGGCGAGCCACTCGGTGCGCTTTGAACCACCGAGACCCCACGGGTCGCCCTGATTCTCCATGTTGCGCAGCAAGAGTCCGGCTTCGCTCGGGAAGCGACTTTCCATCAGTACTTCGTAGCGACGCATATCGATAATCGCGTCAACGTGTTCGATGTCAACGGGGCACTGCTCCGTGCAACTACCGCACGTCGTGCAACTCCACAGAACGTCGGGGTCAATGATCGAAGGAACGAGCGTGTCGACGGCACCCTCGGTCGATCCCGAAAGCAGGCGGTCCGCGGAGGCGAACATATTGTCGCGAAGACCCATGATGAGCAGTTTGGGGGACAGAGGTTTGCCGGTGTTCCACGCGGGACAGACCGACTGGCAACGACCGCACTCGGTGCAGGTGGCGAAGTCCAGCATCTGCTTCCACGTGAAGTCGTCGATCTTTCCAACACCAAAGACGGTGTCTTCGGTGACGTTCTCCATATCCATGTCGGGGGTCTTGTCGAGACCACCAAGTGCACGGGGACGACGCGAAAAGGCAACGTTGAGTGGCGCGAGGAAGATGTGCAGGTGCTTGGAGTACGAGACGATCACCAAGAAGCCCGCGATGACGCCGATATTGGCGATGATGCCCCAGTACTCCACGGCGTCGTTCACGCTCGTTGACGTCGGCAGGATGCTGGCCACGAACTGCGACGCGAAGGCCCACGGCGAGGTCACGCCGTCCGTGGTGAAGGGGAAGTAGCCGGTGTTGATTTGGGCGCCGCGGTATACGAGGAGCGTCACGATCACCATGGAGATCATGAACAAAACGAGCCAGGCTGGCCCCAGGTGGGAGCCGTAAAAACGACTCGCACGGTCCTTCCGCGCGGGAGCGTTCTTAATTCGGATAACGGTAAAGACGACGAGTGACAATAAAACAGCGGTCGCAAAGAAGTCTTCGACGAACGCCAACCAGTTCGAACGACCGATAAAGGGGATGGCAAAGTCACGAATAAAGAGAGCGCCGTAGGCCTCGAGAATCGTGGTGAGAAGAACGGTAAAGCCCCACATCGTGAAGAAGTGGGCGATTCCCGGAACGGTCCATTTCAACAACTTGCGCTGGCCGGCGACTTCGACAATCTCCGCGGTGACACCCTCTTTGGCCCGACGAAAACCCGCCCAGGCGCGATCGGCGGGCTGGCCGGACCGAATGAGCTTGCTCAACCAAAAGAAACGGCGTCCCGCAACGGCGAAACAGACCACACTGATGCCTAACCCAACAACGATCCGAGACAGCACGTGTCCTCCTCTAGAACCGAACTACAGGCTACTCATCGGTAGCCGAGCGAACTACTCAAAGTTGCGGAAGTACTGCGACGGCGTCGGCCCAACTTGCCCTCGATACTTGCTGCCGAGCGCCGAGGTCCCGTAGGGGTTGTCGGCGGGAGTCGTCATCTGGAAGAAGGAGATCTGGCCGATTTTCATGCCCGTGTACAGCGTGATGGGCAGCGTGGCGACATTGGAGAGCTCCAACGTGATGTGCCCATCCCAGCCCGCATCGATAAATCCTGCCGTCGCGTGAATCACCAAACCAAGGCGACCCAATGAGCTCTTGCCCTCAATGCGAGCCACCAAATCGTTGGGTAGTGCCACACGTTCCATCGTGGAACCGAGCACGAACTCGCCGGGGTGAAGGATGAATGGCTCCGTGGGACCAACGTCCACCAGTTCCGTCAGACCCGCCTGATCTTCTTTCACGTCAATCACACGCTGGGTGTGATTACGAAACGTGCGGTAGAGAGAGGAAATACGGACATCCACGGAGCTGGGTTGGATGGCCTTGTCGGCCAGGGGCTCAACGATGATGGAACCCGCGGCTAAGTGTTCTTTGATCGTGCGGTCCGAGAGAATCACCGAAAGAACGATACTCTCCCCGTTCCGGGCGGTCGACTGTCTGACGACATCTCCCTATTTTCGGGCGAGGAATTGAGCGCAACGACGTTGGATGTGCGATGATTCGCCGTTCTATCGGCTACCGATGAGAATTTACCCATCTCATCAGGTCAATTACACACCGAAAATGGAATAGCCGGGCGCGACGAGCGGCCACGGCTGAATATTTTCTAGATGCTGTGCCAAGCCCAAGGCCAATCCGTCTCGGAATCGCGGCGCAATAATCTGAAGTCCCGTTGGAACGCCGTTGTTGTCGAGCCCCATCGGCACCGAGGTGGCCGGGTGACCAGTGAAACTTGCGTCCGTGCAGTTATAGGCCACCGTGCGATCTCTCACGACGGAACCGACATCCACGGGGAGGGGTCCTTCGGCGGGGAACGACCGACAGTTCACCGTTGGCACAACGATGACGCAGTCTGTTCCCAGCACATCATCAAATCGAGCCGACAGCTCGTGACGGCGCCGCGATGCCGTTAAGTAGTCACTCAGGGCAATCTGTGAACCGTATTTCAGATTGAACTGGTTGTACTCCGTCAGTTCCCCCGCACGGTCGCTCAGACCGCTCAGACTCTGGGCCAACTCGGCCGACGAAATCGTAAACCAGTCCCCGACCGACTCATTGTCAGTGGGCGACTCGCATCGCTCTACCACGACCCCCGAGGCCGCCAGCACTTCCAGCGTGCGCTCAAAGTTCTCTTCCACGTCACGATCAACGTCCGCTCGAAACGTCCGTACGGCCAGAACTTTGCGGGGCATTTCCACTGCGAAACTCGCACTACCGGGAGCCAGCGAAAGAAAATCGCCCCGCCCGGGCCCACTCATGATCTCGAGCTGCAGGATGACATCGGCCACGGTGCTCGCCGTTGCTCCCTGTGTCGAAAACTCAATCCAACGAGGAAGGAAGTTGCGCCCGATAGCCCCGAACGTTGGCTTATGGCCCACGAGACCACAGAAGGATGCCGGTGCCCGCACCGAGCCACCACCATCCGAGGTCGTCGCCAGCGGTGCGAGTCCCGCCGCCAACGCTGCCGCCGAGCCACCCGACGAACCACCCGGTGAATACGCATCGTCCCAGGGGTTGCGGGTAATCCCGTAGAGGTCGTTCGCGGTGTAGCCCACGGAACCAAATTCAGGAGTATTCGTTCGTCCAATCACGATTGCTCCGGCTTCGCGGAGACGGGCGAGTGCGATGTCGTCCTCTGAATCGTTCGGTGCGTCGGCATACAGACGACTCCCAAACGTCGTACGGTGCCCCTTGATGCGCACCATGTCCTTTACCAAGAGAGGTAGTCCCGCGAGTGGCCCTCGGCCAGTGTGACTCTTCGCTTCACGAAGGGCCTCGTCCGCAAAGACTTCCGTGACGGCATTCAGTGATTCGGACGCTGCAATTCGACGCAACGACTCTTCAACAAGTTCTGTCGGTGTGACATCACCACTGTGAACTTTGGCAACCAGATTGTGCAGCACTCTGCGACATTACGACAGATTCACCCGTTGAGAACGACTGCTGGCTCTGGATGAAGAACCCCGTTCATAGCGGTAGATTGAGGTAGTCGCGGGTGTAGTTCAGCGGCAGAACATCAGCTTCCCAAGCTGAGAACGCGGGTTCGATTCCCGTCGCCCGCTCAAAGGCAAAACGGCACTTTCGCCTGTCGTTACTGATGATTCTCATTAGCCGTCAATAACCTCGAGTGACCGAGAATGTCCGATCTGCAGCGCCCACAAGCGCCCAGACTTCAGTCGAAGCGCCCGCTAAGCGCCCAGAACAAAGTAATACGTTGTCA
>CAXBRG010000034.1:0-9714 GCA_963977995.1 uncultured bacterium
CCTTCGAGTTGCGAGCCGAGTACACAGGGAACGCCGCGTTGAAGAACGGAGTGTCGAAGGTGGCACCCGCGCTCGCCACCGTGGCGGTGGCACTGATCTTGGTGTCGTTCAGCAAGATGGGGTCAACCTTGACGGTTGTCGCTCCGGCCGGGACGACGATGGAGGCGGCAAGTCCAAGAGCGGCGGCGGCCGATCCCAGTGTGCCTCGCAGGGTCTTCTTCATTCGTTTTCCTCCTCAGGAAACTGTTGGTACTAAGAGCTCCAGCACTCTGCTGCAGATCTCACTGAGGAAGGTAAAAGTGATGGGTTATCGGAGTGTGAAGTTCGACGAACGGTGAGATGAAATCTTTCGGAAGTCTGGGGTTAGGGTGCGGGAGTGATCATTTTGCTGCCCCCTTCCGAAGGCAAAGCCCCTGGTGGTAGAGGAATCTGGCAGCCTCGTGAGGGGAGTTTTGGCGAGGCCCTCGAGCGACCGCGCCGGGCCGTCCTCAAGGACTTAGCCACCGCCAGCGACGCTCACCTCAAAGTGCGCGGAGACCTCGCGGTGACGGCTCGTCAGATCAATCGTCAATTAGGCCGCGGCCCTTCGCTACCCGGCTATCAGCGCTACACCGGCGTCGTGTTCCAGGGCCTCGACGTCGCGAGCCTGAGTGCCGACGACAAGAGAAGGGCGTTACGGACAGTGGTCGTGGTCTCCGGCCTCTTAGGACTCGTTCGCCTCTCCGATCCGGTGCCGGAGTATCGAGCTCCTATCGACGCCCGTACCGAACGTTTGGGCAAACTTTCACAGTTCTGGCACGGTGAACTCGCTGAGTCACTCGCGGCACTCGCACGGCGACACGTCATTGTCGATCTCCTCCCCCAGGCCCACCGCGCCGCGGTGACACCCGTCGGTGAGTGGCGACGAGTTGACCTCGTTAGTGCGCGAGGGGTCGGAGGGCACGGGGCCAAATTTGCGAAGGGCCGTTTCGCACGGTGGTTAATTCAGCACCCTGATGAAGATCTCACGTCGTGGCGTGACGATGGCTGGCGAGTCAGGATCTCTTAGTCGCAGCAGCTGTCCCGCCAGCCGCACGAGGTGCACTTAAAGTGCGCATGCTCCGGTGTGAGACCGCCGCCGCAGTGCGGGCACTCGTGGAACACCCCAAATCGATTGAGGCAGTCCACGGGTTCCGCCGTCACTTTGGGTTCCATATCGACACGTCGCACGATGTCATCGTGGCACGTTCCCACCGTGAGGTGGTGGACAGTTAACCCTTCTGCGTGATGATGTAAAAACCCCACACGATGACGGCGGTGACCAGCACCGACGCCACGAACACGCCCAGTTGGCCCGCGCTACGGATCAGGGTTGTCGCATTCGCCGAACGCGATGCCGAAAGGCTCGCAACGCCCAGGGAGAACAGGGTCACGAGAGCCACCCCGATAGAGACCGAGGCCAGCAAAACTTGACCGAGAACATGCCAGTCAATGAGTGGCGTTGCGGTAGTCACTGTGGAGGGAGTCGTCATGGTGATCCCTACGCCGCCACGGCCGTAGCGACCGGCTCATCGAGTTCTGACTTCCACGGTTCGTTGACATTGGTGTGGTCAACGACCTGTCGACGGGAGCGCACGAAGATCGTGCTGGCATAACCGACGAGGAGAATCGCTACCACTATCTCGCCGAGCGAACCGGAGAAGAGCGACTCGACGCCGAACATCGCCGCACCGACGAGACCCGCCGCCGGCAGAGTGATTAACCACGCAGCAACGACGCGCCCGGCCACGTTCCAGTGAACCTTACGTCCGCGAGTTGCCACGCCCGTGCCGACGACCGAACCCGTGGCGACGTACGTCGTTGACAGCGGAAGACCGAGGTGCGATGAGGTCAAGAGGACGACCGAACTCGACATCTGGGCGGCAAAGCCTTGTGTCGGATCGATGTGCGTCAACCCGTGACCCATGGTGCGAATAATTCGCCACCCTCCGATAAATGTGCCGAGCGCCATGGCGAGTGCACACGTCCAAATGACCCACGTCGGCACCGCAGCATCGGCGGCAATCGAACCGTTCGCAACTAGGGCGAGGGTGATGATGCCCATGGTCTTTTGCGCGTCGTTCGTGCCGTGAGCGATCGACTGCAATCCCGACGCACCAATCTGACCAACGCGCATGCCGATCGTCCGGGCGCCGTCGTCAACGCGAGACGTCGCGGCGCGCGACACGACGGTTGCGAGACCGGCGACGAGGAGAGCCACGAGCGGGGCGATGATCCCCGGAACGAAAACCTTGGCGGCGATTCCGTGCCACAGAACACCGGCCGAACCAACGGAGGCGAACATTGCACCCACCACTCCGCCAATGAGGGCGTGCGATGAACTCGACGGAAGCCCGAAGAACCACGTGGTGATGTTCCACGCAATCGCACCCGCCAAACCGGCGAAGACAATCGCCAGGGTGACCGAAGTCTGATCCACAATCGAGCTCGCGATCGTCGCGGCCACTTTCAACGACAAGAATGCTCCGACAATGTTGAGAATCGCCGAAAATGCCACGGCCGTTCGGGGTTTTAGTGCCCCGGTCGCAATGGTCGGCGCAACCGAGTTGGCGGTGTCGTGGAAGCCGTTGGTGAAGTCAAATGCCAGGGCCGTTCCCACAACGAGGATGAGGATGAGTGTGTTGTTCACGTGCTCGTTCTAACAGAGGGAAAACACTCAGTGACGGGTAAAACCCGCTAATCCACATAGTTTTTCCCAACATTTCACCTTCCGATTACCTAACGGTCGAAAGTCCCTAATTTGAGGTCCTGCAGCCGGTGGGGGCCCGCTCTCTAGCAGACTGTCCCCATGAAGTTGCTCCGCATGGCCTCCCTGCCCGCCATTCTCATCGTCCTCCTACCGACCACAAGTGGGGCGATTACCAAGATCGCCCCCGCGAAAACTGATGCGGAAATTGCGGCCAAGGTCAAGACGGCGCTGACGCTGAAGTCGCTTCCCGCCACGGTGACGCCGACTCTCGGAGCCGTGGCCAACGACTCATTTCTGACCTACGACCCCGAGTGTGCGAGTTACCACGGTTCGTGCACCTTTGGTAATACCAAGTCCACCAAAGTGCTCCGACTCTTTGGTGATTCGCACGCTCAACAGTGGCTACCCGCGGTCGTTGACGCTTTCGGCGCGACGTACAAAATTCAAGTAAGCGCTCTCTACGAGTGCACGCCCGCGTCCATCAATAACTACAGTCCCCTGACCCACTCCGTGGACCCCCAGTGTGCTGCGTGGCGCAGCCAGACGATCAGTTCGATTGTCGCGTCGAAACCCGCCATGGTGCTGGTCGCCGAATCGACGTACTCGCTCTTCGCCGCTAACCAAGACCCACTTACGAACAGTGAGTTGGCGAACGGACTCACGACAACATTGCAAGCTTTGAAAGCCAGTAAGGCCAAAATTGCCGTGATTGGCGACAACCCGGCCTTCGCCGTGCACCCGACGTCATGCATTTCCGCCAACCAGACCTCGTTGACGAGTTGCGTGAAGTCACCTTCACTGCAGGCACCGCCGAACGCAATACTCGCGGCCGGAGAGAAGTCGGGAACGCTCGCAGCTGGCGTTGGTTATGTGCCCACCGCACAGTGGTTCTGCAGTGGGACGGGGGCCGCCCAGCGGTGTCCCATGGTGATCAATGGGATGCTGCCGTACTTTGATTGGAGTCACATCACCGTGACCTACGCCCACTATCTCGCGACGGTGTTGAAGACCGCAGTCACGAAGTACGCAAAGTAAGCGCCCCTGGCAGGACTTGAACCTGCAACCTAGTTCTTAGGAGGAACTTGCGCTACCAGTTGCGCCACAGGAGCTCCCCTTCAGTATCCCAGAGTTCCTAGGTCCAAGCAATGCGGTTCAGGTGGGTGAACGAACAGAGATACAGATCGTTGGCATCCCCCGGGGCTCCGAAGAGAACTGACTGGAGGGGCGACGCCGTGACGGCACGGGCCACTTCTCGACCGGTCATCGTTTCAACGACCACGAGTTCGTCACGCTGCTCGGCGAAGTTGAAATCATTCAGAACGACGTAACCGTCGTCTTCCACGACAATGGGATGACAGGCGTGCCACTGCGAACGTTCCCAGAGCAATGCCGGGGGATTCTGGGCGTACGAGTAGCCCCTCACGATGCCGTGCGCTGAGTCGTAGCCCACGACCACCTGACGCCGAGAGTCCACCGCGGGCGGATTCGCCACGAGAGATCCCTCTTGCTCGCTGACGAGAAAACGTGTCACGCCACCAGTGTGGAGATCGACGCTCACCACACACTGAGGGGACCGGGCGACACCCTTGTCCTTGAGCGAGCCGTCGAACGAGCTCGAGCCGGCACCGTTATTTAAGAACCACGCCCGACCATCCGCCAGCACGGCGTCCCAGCCGTACCCCTCACCCTCAACCCGATACTCGAACGACGATCGAAGGTGGAGTTGTGAGCCGGACCACTCCACCACATGGACGGCACTCACTCCAACAACGACGACCGATGTCGCCGTCGCCGAAAGTCGTGCGACCGATCCTTCCGTCAACGTGCACGTTGCCACGATTTCCAAGTCGGGGGTCAGCGCGACAACTTCGCAGTCGGGCGCCTCCCACGCGACGGGCTCACCAGGGCGAGCGCCCCCGAAGTCCTTGGTGATGATTGTTCCGTCCGAAAGAATGACGAGCGAGTTGTAGGGTCGATTTCGCGGTAGTTCGAGCGATGCGACGAGGTCCAAATCAGGCGTCAGTCGATGGACGTACCGACCAAAGGTCACATAGATGTCGCCATTGGCGTGAACGGCCAGACCGCCGGGCCACGTCAGTCCACCGGGTAACTCAACCGAGCGCCGTTCCATGTCGAGCGTCGTGGGGTGAAACTTTTCCACCCAACTCACGGCGTCATCTCCTCCGGTGTGACAGAGCAGGTACCACTCGCCGCTGTCACGGCGAACCACCATCGTGGAGGCCACCGCCAGTCGTGACGTCACTGTGGGTTCGCCCACCTGAATGGAACGGGTTCTTTGTTCTCGCGTCGGGCCTCCGTCTTCAGCCGGCCACGGACTGGCCCAATATCCGGAGGTCATGAGTGAGAGAGAGAACTAGTCGTCCTCTCGACCTTCCCACTCGTCATTTCGTTCACCCCAGTGGTGTTCATCGTTCTCGTCGTAGCCCGAATAGGACGGAACGGTCGTAGCGACGTGCTCCCGAGTGGTCGTGGGCACCACGACGTGCTCCTCGCGCACCACCGTCGTCGAACTGTGATCGACGGGTCGGGATGTCGGTGACGTGACACCAGTCGTTGACGTGCTGGGTGAAGTCAGCGGACTGCCGGCGGGAATCGACCCGCTCGTGACGATGGCCGCGCCAAACGCCAGGGCTGTACCGCTCACGAGGGCGCCGATCCAGGTAGCGAAACTCTTCAATCGCAGTGACCACACGGTGGCTCCCTTCACCTCCATGTTAGAAAAAACTCGAGCAAAGTACCGGTCGGTCAGTACTCCGCTCTCCGCACGTGCCCGACAGACCCGAGGACGTGAGGGCTAAATTGACCGCATGTCAGGGCGTCACCTACGACACTTCATGAGCCTCACAGCAGTCATAGTGTTCGCCCTGGGACCGATGGCGGCGGCCCTTCCGGTGACGTCCAGCGATGTGACTCGGGACCTCACCGCCGCATTAACGCACAAAAAAGCCACCGCCGACGAGAAGAAACGAGTCGGCGCGGTGGCTCGGGATAGTTACAACGACTTTGATCATGCGTGCGCGACGTACACCGGGTCGTGTCGCTTCGGAAAGACCAGCGCCAAGAAGACTGTTCTCCTACTCGGCGACTCGCACGCTCAAATGTGGCTGCCGGCCGTGATTGGAACATTCGGCGCGAAATACGCGATTGATGTTCACGCCCGTTACGAGTGTCCCGTTGCGTCGCTGCCGATTCGCAAACTCAACGGCACCATCGATACTGGCTGCCCCCCGTGGCGGGCCGCCGAAATTGCGGGGGCCGTTCAGCGCAAGCCCGACATCATCGTGCTGGCGGAAAACACTTTCCAGATCAAAGACCACCAGGGAAATCTCATTGCCAGCAGTGTGTGGCAAGCGGCCCTCGAAGACACCATTTCGAAGTTGCAGCCCAGTGGTGCACGCATCGTGGTACTCGGTGATGCACCGAGCTTTTCGTTGAGTCCTTCGGCCTGCTTGTCTCTCAATCCCAACAACGTGCAGCAGTGCACTCAGACCGTTCTGCCCGCCGCACCGCAAGGACACGTGGCCGCCGAACGTGCCGCGGCCCTTTCAACCAACGTCGGTTTTATCGATACGGGGATCTGGTCGTGTCAGAACAACAAGTGCCCTGGTCTCATCGGTGGCCGAGTCGTCTACTTCAACGGGAATCACTTCACCGTCTCATTCGTCCAATATCTACAAAAGCCCTTCACCACAGCCATCACGGCCGCACTGGCGAAGCCTTAGGGCAGATAGTTGTTCGTGAAGTAGGTGCTGGGCTTTTCGATTTTTGCGATCTGACCGATGCCGTAGAGGGCAGCGGCCATGTCACGCCACTGTTTCTTCGTCTGCATAAAGAGGTCGCCGGTCGAATCGGCAAGTAACGGCACCGTGAGCTTCCAAGCTCGCACGTTGTACGCGTGGCTGTAGCCGCTATCGGGGTACGCCTTGTCGAAGTAGCGAACCGCCCGCGGCTGATTCTCCTTCTCCATCGCCCACATCGTGGCGTGGTGCATTGCCGTTAAGAACTTGATCAACGTCTCTTGGTGCTTCTTGGCGTACGGACGAGCCACGCCATAGACCCACACGGGAACGTCCGGCACTCCCGCTTTTTTGCCGGTGATCGCGATGGGCTTCTTCCCCGTCTCACCCACAATGCCGGGGATCGCGTAGTTCGTCGTATTCGTCAAGAAGTCGACTGCGCCGGAGAGCAGCATCGGTGTGTCTGCGTCTCCCGTCACAATGGTCACGTCCTTCGCCTTCAGTCCGGCCTTTTGCAGAACGAATGGCATCATGGCGTTCGTCCAGGTGTCGCCCCACGAGAAGACCTTCTTACCCTTGAGGTCCTTCAACGAGAGTCCCGAGCCGTTCTTGGCGAAAAGTCCCCAGTTGTTCCTCATGGAGTAGTTGGCAATCGAAACAATGGGCGCTCCGGCCGACACGGCCACCGGAACATCCGACGTCGTCAAGAGGCCGACGTCGGCAGACTTCGTCGTCAGCATCTGGACGGTCGTCGACGTCGACGGCGGGAACACAATGGAAACCTTGAGTCCCTGCTCTTTGAAGTAGCCCTCTTTCTGCGCCACGATCACCGGGATGAGAGCCATGTCCGGCCACGGGAAGTCGTACGCAAAACGCACTTTCGTGAGTGGTTCGGCCGCACGCGACGAACTGGAGGCCCCGAGGGCCACCAGTGACGTTGCCACGAGTGCGAGAGCAAGGGTGAAGCGAATAGATAGGTTGCGCATGGGCGTCTCCTTCGACAAACAGCGCCGTCAGCCTAAAGACGACGACGTGACACATCGTGCCGTTTCCACGGCATTGTGAAGAATTCCACAAGCACGACGAGACCAAACCACGTTATGCCCAACGCCGTCATGACGAGGGTGGTGCCGTACACGCCAGCGGCGTCAAGTTGCGCACTCTGCGCACGTTGAAACAGGGCGAGTGAGGTTCCGCTCGATGCGGCGAGTTCGCCGATGATGGCACCCGTCACGGCGTAGGTCGCACCAATCTTCAGTCCCGTGAAGAGATTCGTGAGTGACGCCGGAACCTCAATGATCCAAAACGTCCGCCACGATGACGCCCCGTACGACTTCGCGAGGGTGCGAAAGTCCGCGTCCACGCTCATGAGACCGTCGAGAACATTCACCGTCACGGGAAAGAACACCGTCCACGCGACCACAACGATCTTCGGCGCGAGATTGAACCCGAGCAGAAGAACCAGAGGTGGAGCGAGGGCGATGACCGGGATGGCCTGCGACACCACCAGAAGCGGATACACGGCTCGCCGGGAGAAGGGCACCTTCGCCAACCAGACGCCGAGAGCCGCGCCGAGACTGGCCCCCGCGAGAAAACCCCAGACAGTCTCTCGCAACGTTCCGAGTAGGAGGGGCCAGAGGTGATCCCAGTTCTCCCCGATGCTGCGGATCGCGTCCCAAGGTCGTGGTGCGATGTAGGGAGCGACGTTGCCGACCACCACAATGAGGTGCCACACGACCAACAGCACCACCAGTGAAATCACCGGTCCCGCGATAAGACGAGTGGCGCGGCGCATCAACGTCCGTCCTCTGGGTGATGGAGAGTGGTCAGAATTCTCTGCTTGAGCTCCATGAACGTCGGTGTCGTCAGTGTGGCGACCGAACGGGGTCGAGCAATATCGACGTCGATGTCATCGACAATGCGACCGGGACGTGGTGAAAACACGACAACACGGTCTGACAGAAAGAGTGCTTCGTCGACGTCGTGAGTAATGAACACAATCGTCCGTCCCGTATCGCGCCAGACATCAGTGATCCAGGTCTGCATGGCAAATCTCGTCTGAGCGTCCAGCGCCCCGAACGGCTCATCCAAGAGCACCACGTCGTGCTCGGTGGCCAGGGTTCGCATGAAAGCAACCCGTTGGCGCATGCCGCCAGATAACGCCCGGGGATAGTGCGAGAGAAAATCCCCCAAGCCGTAGTCGTTCGCCATCTGTCGGGCTCGCGCAGTGACCTCATCGTTTCGCACGCCCCGCAGGCTCGCCCCGAGGGTGATATTCCCAAGGACGGTACGCCACGGTACGAGGAGATCTTTTTGCATCATGTAGCCCACGTGACCGGGCGCACCGGTGACATCGTCACCCGCGATGGTGATGGATCCCGCCGAGGGTTGTAGAAGGCCCGCCACGGCATTGAACAGAGTGCTCTTGCCGCACCCCGAAGGACCGACCAGGCAGAGGAACTCGCCTTCGCGCACCTCGAAGGAAATATCGGCAAGCACCGGGGCGCCCTTGCCATAGGCCATGGATACCTCTCGCACCGACACCGCCGTCACGGCGTCATCGGCCGGCATCAGTCGACCTTTCGCCCGACCGACGCGCGCGCGGTGCTCACGGCTTCAAGACCTTCCTCAGGTGATCGAGCATGCGCGTGCGCACGGCATTGGCCGACTCGGGAGTCCAGTCGTAAAAGCCCTTGCCCGACTTCATGCCCAGTTCGCCCTTCTTGACCTTCTCGCGCAGGATGGCCGCAGGCGCCTCCGAGCGGTCCAGGTGCCTGAGGATCACGTCATGGATATCCTGCGTGAGATCCAGCCCGACGAGGTCCGCGTTCTCGAGCGGCGCGAGCACGGGCAGGCGGATGCCGAAGCTGTTCTTGATGACCTCGTCCACGGTCGCGGCATCGCAGACGCCGGGCTCTGCCTGGAGAACCCCGGTTCTGGCCACAACCGCCGATCGTGGGCCACGGCAGCGAACTGTTGTGCTGCGGATGGTGGACCTTAATGCATTGCTTTTGTGGCTTCATACGGATGTTCGTTCGGCCAAGGTTCAGCAGTTGATCGCGCAGCCAATGGCCAGTCTGCTGTTCTATGACTCGGTGACGGAAACACAGCTGCAGGTGCGAGGACAGGCCGTCGTACAGACCGCTGGGCCGCAGTGGCAGCAGCTTTGGAATAACAGCCCGGAAACCAGCCTTCGCATGTATCTGGCGCCACAAATTCCGGGCAACC
>CAXBRG010000035.1:0-9694 GCA_963977995.1 uncultured bacterium
TCTTTCCCTACACGACGCTCTTCCGATCTGTCCGCGGGACATTTCATCACACGGGAGGACAACATGCCTCATTCCATCGCTGCCGAACATTTTGAACTCACACCGGCGCTCCGCTCGCATGTCGAAGCGGGTCTGAAGAAGATCAGCAGTCTCGGAGTCCGAGTCAAAGCCGGCCGTCTGAAGGGCCAGGGGAAGGGCCTGCTCGGCAAGAGGCTTGTACTTTGCAAGCTCCGCCTCCAATGCCTTTTTATCGGCGGCCTGTTTGCTCATACGATCCTCAAAGGTTTGCTTGGATACTACGTTTTCGAGTTCTTTGGAACAATGGGGACACGCGAAAGACATGGATTTCACCGCTGGGATTGTTGTTGGGACTTGAGAACGCTTTTTGCCCAGCTTCTTCCAGGGTCGCCGCCCCACAGAAGCCAGGCCTGGTAGCCTTTGGAATCTTTGCCCCACCCGTCGCCCTGTTTATCGACTTCGTGACGGGCAAAGAACGAAACCATCCGCTTGATCGTGGATAAACTCACAGGCTTGCGATTCGACAGATCGCGAGCCCTTGCGACGCCGACGAGGGTTCCGCCGCGATTGGAGGGCGGCTGATCGGCACGAAGGGCCAGCCCACGCGCGGCGGCGGCTGCAACAGCAGAGGGCGGCTTGAAAGAATCAGGCATTGATTTTTGCCAGGGAATCCTTGATATTTTCGACGCTGGCACGAATCGCCGGGAGATCCGCCTCTCCGTCGTAGGAAAGCGCGTCCAGAATTGCCTGAAGCTCCTCCTGCACCTCGGCGACTGCTTCGTCTTCGATTTCTTCGGATGTATCGTCCTCTTCGGGCATTTCTCCAGTTACTTCCTGGCTTGCTTCGGAGGTATCTTCTGGAGGCTCCATTTTTCCGGTTTCAGGAGTCTCAGACGGCCCATCGTTGAGAGCCGCCTCCTCAGCCCGCACCCGCTGCAGGTGGGCGACCGCCTCCGCTCGGCTTTGGCCAGGGTGGCGGCGGAGCCAGAGGTCAACGGTGGACACCAATCCAAGCCCTTTTTCGTGGGTTTCTTCGTCGCGGATCGCCTGCTGCTCTTGCGGAGAGAGCGGGATCTGAGAGTAGGAGATCGACCAGCCTTCTTCCGGCCAGTCGGCTACGCCACCGATCCGGGCCAGGGCGGCGACCATGCGAACGGCGATCAGGTCGCAACGACGAAAATAAGGGGCAACCATCGCCGCAATCTGCCGTTTTGCAGAGGCGGTAATCGCAAGCGCGCCTGCGCTGGGTGGGGTGGCCTGATTGGTATTGAGCACTTGATCGGAGGCAAGCCCCTGGTTTGCAAGTTGGGAAGCCGCATATCCAGCGGTATACTGTTGCAGGGCTTGCAGGTTTGCGGAAGTTTGAGCCACCTGGATCTGCGGGTTTTTCCCGTCAGGAGACGACTGCAAAAACAGCATGGAACCAGGAACAACCGCGAGGGAATCGGAGGAGCCTGGATCTCCGAGTTGGGTCCCCTGTTGGAGCCCACGCTGGTTGCCTGCAGGTTTCACGAGGTCCACCGCGAAAATCGGAGGCACAGCAGCGCCAAAAGCAGATCGGAGGCCGAAAGTTGACAAGGCGATCATATTGAGCGCGCCGACGCGAGCGCCACGACGGATACGAACGCCTCCGGGGGAATCACGATTTCGGATCGATCCTCGATCCACGCGGGCGGCGGATACCTGCCCTCGCCGGTCCCGGTTGTCGTGGAGATCGACGGCAAGAAGTACCAGGAGATGCACGTCGATGGCGGAGCATCAACCGAGGTGTTTCTCTACCCCGCCGCAGTCGCCGCCCAGGCGGTGCACTCCCTGCCCCGCGGACGGAAGGTCTTCGCGGGTCAGCGCGCCGACGCCTTCTGGGTCGACCTCGGCTCCGTCTTCGACCTCGGTGCGCTGCGGCCCTTCAACCAGGCCCACGCCTTCCCGCTCGCGACGATGGACGGCGTCAACTCCGTGCAGTCCTACAACGTGCACACCATCGCGCTGCAGGTCTCCATCGACGAGCTCACCCGCGACGGCTCGGTGCCCACCGACCCCGAGTCGGCCAAGGCCACGATCGGCGTGTGGGCCACCGCCAGCCGCCGTGCGTCGCGGATGTACGACGAGACGGCGGCGTCCGCCACTCGCGAGAGCCAGCTGCTGCACAATGGGAAAGATCCGGTTGGACCATCCGAGAACGAGTATGTGGCCCGACTCGATCACCGGACTCGTGCCGTTCTTGAGACGCTCCAAACGGCGCGTCATGGTGGTAGTGACGAACGCAATGATGGTTGCCGAAATGGTAATTGTGGGAATCCACTGCAGAGCCCACACGAGACGAACGGCAAGACTGCCGTCGGGGACGGCACTATTGAAAAGAATCGAGTCGAGACGATCCCAGAGCCCGGTCGTGAGGACGGCACCTATCGAGTCGTCGCCGAACGCTCCCACCAGCCAGCCCAGCAGGGTGATCACGAGTGCGGCGACCACACCGAGAATGCCGAGGGTCACAATAAAGACCACCGGTCCCTGGGCCACCCCGTTGTCAAAGTGGTAGCGCAGCTGAACGATGGTGGTGCGACAGCGACGTTGGACGTTCGAGATGAGTTGGCGCATCATGTCACGGTAGCAAGGGAGCGGTGCCGCGACGCGAAGAGAGAAATCGAACGCATATTCATTACTTCACATGTGATGCGAGAGGAAGGGCGGCCCCGATGATTTGGGCGTACTGGTGACTGATGTGGTAGCCGTCTTCATACACCAGGTAGTTCTGTGCGTTCAAGGTCACAAAGAGGGGGCATCGTGTGGGACCACAGAAGAGGTTGAGCGTGGGAATGACCGCCGCCTTCTTGCTGGTGGCCACCTGGCGAAAGACCTGGTTCAGGGCGTTGGACGTCACGGCCGAACGCCGCACCTCACACTGATCGAGCGAGGTGCGATGTCCCGACACACACGCGAGTACCGACGACGCCAAGGTGAACTGTGGCACGGGTTCCAACAGAGCCACTTTCGATGGTGTGAAGTAGGTGACCATGGCCGTGAGGGCGGTGGTCAACTCGGCAGTTGTGGGCATCTTCAGGGACTTATCGGTGGCGGTGATACCGACGGGAATAACTAACGACGGTGAGAGAGCTGTCACCTTGCTCATCATCGATCGGCGCCACACGGCGCACTTGCGCTCCGTGATCTCGCCCCAAATCGGGCGATCCTTCGGGAGCCACGGACGTTCCCACGGGGCACAGGCGGCGTGCACCACGGCAACGACTTTGACGTTGTTGACATAGCCCCACGTATCCAGGGCCGGTATCCACGCATTTGCGTTGGAGTCGCCCACGAGAGCCACGACGCGAGTGCTCGTCGGATCACCGTAGGCGCACGACGTGCCAATGACGGCTGGAATCGTGGTGGCCGCGTCGTTAATGACACACCCCGGTTTGCTCGGATTCGAGAGACCGGGATTCACGCTGGTCCAGTAGAGACCAGTGGAGGTGAGGGGTGGCGTAATCGATCCCGTCGGCACCTTGGTCTTCCCCTCGGCCGCCGTGACCGCACGAACCACTGTGGCGGTGGTGGGAAGTTTGCTCAACGACGGAGCCGGGCTGACGGTCAATGCCCCCGCCACGGCACTGCCAAGGAGCGAGAACAGTCCGGCGGCGAGAACAAGTCGAGAACGCACGAACACCAGAAAATTCTAGACGGTGCTGTGGCGCTGCACACTGCGGGGCGATGACACGATGAGAGCGACGACGCCTGCCCCACACCACCAGAGTGCGACATCAACCAGCGACGTGGGGTGAACGATGAGGAGCCCCACCATCCACAGAGTGAGTAGCGACGCGGTCATCATGGCGGCGCGACGATGCTGACCGTGACGACGGAGGGCGAGGACGCGAAACTGAAGAATGCCGTACGGCACGATTCCCAGACCAATCAATGGAGCGGCGGCGAGGCCGAGCTGTCGATACTCGGCTCCGTAGGCGACAACTGCCACGATCCCGACGACCGCCGTGACCGTGGCGACGCCCCACACCACTGCCATCTCGAGAATCGACATCACCCGCGACCGGCGCTGAGGCAATGGGCTGTTCTCGCGAAGACCCAATGAGGTCCACGCACCAATCAGAGAGTTGGCAAGGAGTGCCGTGTTCCACAGGAGATAGAACACGGCACCGTCAGCGGGGCCGTTCACTACCGTCACCACCAGCGGCGGCACCATGGCGACGGCGTTAAACACGAGCGACGTGGGCCACGCCCGGAAGGACTCCCGGAGGGCTCGACGAGGTGACTCTGTCGCAGTGGGGTGCAGATCGCCGCGACGCCACAGCACCGGTAGCGCGCAGAGTGTGGTCACGACCATGGGAAGCCAAAACGCGTAGAGAAGATGCGAACACGTGAGATCGTGCAATGTCAGAACGGTCACTATTCGCAGTACGAGCACGGTGAGATTGCGAACGATTGCCAACCGGGGCAGGCCGAAACCGGCTGCCACGGTATCGATCACCACTGAGAGGGCGAGTCCGCCGCTGAGTCCGAAGAGATGCACGTAGAGCGTGGGGCTCGTGAGGTGAAGGGCATCAAGAGAACTGCTCGGCCACAGCGCGAGAGCCACCACACTGACGACCGCACTACCCGTGGTCGAGAGCACCATTCCGGCTCGCAACGTGGAACGATGGAGGCCGCCGTGCGCTTTTTCACGGAGAAGGCCGACCGTCAGTCCGAAAGAACTAACGGCGTTAATCACACTGCCCGCCACGACCACGCTGGTCGTATGTCCGATCAGTAACAGAGGTGCTCGACGGGCGGCCACCAGCCAAAAGACAAATGTTGAGATGGCCCCCACGAGCCCGGCGGCCGTGAGGGAAGCGACCTCCCCCGAGAGGAGGCGGCGAAGTCGGCGCACCATCACGACGAAATTAGAAGGGTTGAAGAATCGGCGTCAGTTCGTTCGGTATGGGCCACCGCACCGCATCGTTGTGATAGATGATGATGTGATCGTTACGCCACACTTCACTGAGGGCGGCGACACCCGCGAACTTCGTGAGGCACTTGTGCGAGAGGGGCTTTTTGTAGTTGTGTCCCTTCTCATTATCGAAGAGGTAGCCATCGGCAGGGGCGTTTTGGCTGAGACGCATATCCACGATGATGTAGTCAAACATGCGGAGATGCAAAAAGAATCCGTCTCGTGACTTCCAGCGAAAGTCGTGAAACATGTCCTTGCAGGTATAGGTCCACGGAATAATCGTGGCGACGTTGGTAGCCGAGGATGTCGCCCCCACAATGCGCGATGTCAAGCGGTCGGTGCAGTAGATGTCGTTTTGGTCCGTGTTATGGGCCATCCACTGCGCCGCTTCGACGGTGTAGGAGTCCAACTGGTTGGGTGAGCCGACGAGATACCCCGCCGGGTAGCGGGCGTAGTAGGGCGAGCCCGAGATAAATCCGGAGAAGCAAAAGATCGTGCCGAGAGTGGCCATCAGAATGCGACCTTTGGTACCCCAAAGTCGGGGTCGGGGGGCATACTCACCGATCAGAAGGGCCATCCACAAAATAACGAAGCCGCCGCCACGGTTACTCGCCTCTTGCACACCGGGCACCACCCGACCGACGACCGTCATCGGATAGATCAAACCGGCCACGAGAACCCACGTCATGGGCTCCTTCGCTTTAAAGCGCTTGTACGCCTCCCAGAGACTGAGCAGCGTCAGGCCCGCCAGCAGTAGCTGACCTCCGAGCGAGATGACCACCTCAAAGAACGGCGTCTGGAGCGCGGCCGACTGGAACGGTAGTCGCAATCCACTCTTGTTGCCGTTGAGAAAGTCGAGGAAGGGTGCCACGCTCTGGTTCGCGATGTACTTCAGAGCGCCCCGGGCGACGAGATAGGTGTAAACCGACACCATGGAGAGCGCGATAAAGAATGTCAGGAGGAGACGCTTCCACGGTTCATCGTTTTGAAACGCTTCCCAGAGCAAGGTCATCATGATGGAGAGCAACATGAAGAACGACGACAGGTGGTGAGTTCCGGTGGCTAACGCACACATGAAGATGAAGGCGGCGAGCCACCAACGGCGAGCCAAGACCGAGTGACCGCGGAAGTACATCAGTGCCAAGCAGTAGGCCGTCACGGCCAAGCTAATTCCCAAACTCTCATAGGCGTACTGACTATCGAAGAACACCATGGTGGGCGCCGCGAAGAACAACATGGTGACGAGCGCTGAGGTCAAACGACTCTTGGAGAACTCTCGGGCCACGTAAAACACCGAAATGATGGCGAGAACTTTCGCGACCCCGATTGTCACGAGCGCCGCGGTCGTCGGTTCCAATCCCGTCATCCGCACCACGCCCGTCACGACCCACGCCAACGAGGGATAGTGACCGACAATAGGAAGGATCGAGTTATACGAAAAAGGATTGCCCGTCGCGAGGGTCACAATCAACTGGCGATAGTGAGCCCACTCGTCGTCAAGTCCGATGGAGAAACTGAACCGAATGGCGCGGATGAGATACACGGCGGTGATGCCAATACCCAAGATCAGAAGCGTCTCGCGGTCACGTTGCCACGGTCGGGTCAAAACAAAGAAGAACGGAAGGAGGATCGTGGCGAAGCCAACCCAAAACAGCAGACCCACGACGCCACTACGACTGTGCATGGAAAAGGCCCAGCTAATGAGCAGCAGCCCCAGTACCGACGTGGACAGCACGGCAGCAGCGGAAATCCAGATATTCCCGGGCGAAGCGTCCTGAAAAATCGTGTGTTCCTCAGCGGCGCTGAGCGTCACGAGGAACCCCCTTGATAGTCCGACAACTTCTCAATTTTCCCATACTGCGTGGGGATCTGGTGTCATTACTATGCCGTGCCGAGCAGAAATCTCGGCACGGCATAGTAATCAACTACGGCTTTGGTCCGATGACGCCAGCGAGGACTTGGTAGCCCCACGGCATCGTGGATGGTGTGCCCGTTACCGAGCCGGAAGCACCCGACAGGTTGGCCTTCGACAGGTTGGCACCGTCAAGATTGACGTTGGTGAACGTCACGTTCTTGAAACTCGCACCAGTGAGGTTCGAGCCCGAGAAGTTGACATTCGAGATGGCATTCGTGTGCAATTGAATACCGCTCAGATCACGATTTGACAGATCGAGATTGGCGATACCCTCGCGATTGGCGAGGTACGCACCGGGACCCACGAGGAACCCACCCGTCACAGTCCACTTGTCAGGCAGTGTCGCTGGAGTGCCAATAACGCCGGCGGAACTGACAGACGTCCGAGTCGTGTTGTCCACGAACGTCGTGCCCGTGAACGTCGCATCAGTGACATTCGAGTTCAAGAAGAAGGCTACGGCTTTTGAGCCATTCAGATTGGCTCCAATCAAGTTGGTCCACGTGAACGCGATCGAACTGAGGTCGAGGTTTGAAAGGTCACCGCCAGAGAGGTCGGCTCCGCCCAAGTAGGCCTTCGGAACAACGATATGACCCTTCACAACTCGGCCCGGAAGTGTGGCTGGCGTACCACTCACCTGCAGCGAGCTGACATTGTTCCAAATGTTATTTGAGAAAGCTGCCCCATCAACAGTGCTGTTGTACCAGTACGTCGAACCAAAACGAGTGTTGGCTGCGCTGACGTTGTCGAAGTCAACATTCCAGATCGTCGAACCCGAGAAACTCGAGTTATTAACGTTTGCGCCCGTCATATTCAAATCTTTGAAGTAGGACGAGTAGAGATTCATATTCGTCAATGTGGTGCCGGCCACCGAGCCGCTCTTAATCATGAGGTAGTTTCCGACGACGCCCACATCGCAACCAGTGGTGCAACCTGTTTTGTAGAGGTACTGCGTTCCCGTGAATGAAGGTCCGGAAACTCCTTCAATTGACTGATATATCTGAAGAGTCTCAGCAAAGTTCGCACCACTCATATCACGCACGTTGTGAAGGGTGACACCGGTCTGCTGACAGGAGAATGTCGTCGTCGTGCAGAGAACGTTAGATCCATTAGCCACCACGGTGTACACGGCACCCGGGTAAGGGGTGCGCGAGTAGAAACGAATCGTTAACGTTTCCGTTGACTCGTCGTAGTACCCATACTTAATGGCGGGTTGTGCCGGCGCCCCATAGGGCATAGCCGACCCAGTTGGTGAGTTCACTGAAGTACCAATTGCGTTCGTTGCCTTCACCGTGAGGTAGTAGCGACGAAAATCAACAAGGCCACTACTGAAGGTGCAGGTAAACGTTGAAGCACTCACGGGGCACTGCTGTTGATTGTTGTAAACGTCCGTGATCTTTGCGGTGTAGCCCGTAATTACCGATCCGCCCGTGGAGGTCGGAGCGCTCCACGTCACCGTCACCGAGTGAAGGCCACCGGTTGCGCGAATGTTGCGCGGGGCGGACGGGGCTGAAGCGGCAGCGCCAGCAGGCATCGCCACAGCCAAGGTCGATACAGCGAGGGCAGCGGTACCGGCAAATTTCCACAAACGGGACTTCATTGAGTTTCTCCAAGATTTAGGTGACTAAAACTCTAGTCTAAAACCCACCAGTTCGAGGGCGGGGCGGAAGTTTTCTGCAGTTTTTCACGTAAAAATTAGCCAGTTCGGCAGTTACGGATTCAATATCGAATACTTGCTCGGCTCGTTCTCGGAGCTCTTCGACCCATCCGGCGGGATACTCCCCCGCCGCCACCGCACGCAGCGACGCCGCGAGTCCTTCGGCATCGTCACGACGAAAAAACAGCGCCCGGTTGTCGGCAACCTCGCGAAATACGGGAATATCAGTCAGCACGAGGGGTACCTCGAGCGACATCGCCTCAATGACCGACCCCGCTAGACCCTCAAAACGCGACGGCATCACAAAGGCGTCAGCGGCCGATAGTAGATCCGCTACATCACTGCGTTCACCGAGACAGACAATCCGATCGCGATACGGAGATTGAGCGATGGCACTCTGAACCAGTGGTGAGTTGCCACCCTCTCGTCCGGCAAGCCATAGGACTGAATCAGGAAATTCGCCCGCTACCTCGCTGAAGGCGAGCACGGCAATCTCATGGGCCTTTTGGTAGTCCTGTCGGCCAACGCAGAGAAACACGAACGTCTCTCGGAGTCCCCACTTCTCTCGAACGGCGAGGCGTCGCTCTGGTGTTCGTCGGCCGAGCTCTTCGAGATCGCGTCCCCGATAGATCACCGTGATGCGGGAGTTCCGGATCCCGAGACGTCGCGCCATGATCTCACCGCTACGCGCAGAAATTGCGTGAAATCCAGCGGCGCACTTGGCGGTCAGCGCGTCGGCAACTTGGGCGACGATGACGCCCAGGGCGCCGTGATGGGAATGTTGGCGATGTTCCTTCCCGTAGTACTCGTTTGTCAACGACGACACCACCGGGATGCGGCAGAGGCGCGCGAGGGGTCGAACAATCACATCCGGCCAGAACAACATGGTGTGTACAAGTGCAAAATTGCCGTGTCGGAGAAAACGGACGATGTAGCGGCCGCGCGACCAGCGAGAGCCCGGTGGCACGAAGGTCACAGGTACGCCCGCCGCAGCAAACTCTTTCTCCAGAGTGCGGTCTTCCCCTAGGCACAGCACCGAGGCGTCAATGTTGTACTGGTGCAAGCGGCGATACTCCGCGAGCAGCGAGGTCTCCGCACCACCGACACGAAGGTCGTAGATACACGCCACCACGCGCAGTGGCGCAGACGGATGCGACGTGTTCGA
>CAXBRG010000036.1:0-9578 GCA_963977995.1 uncultured bacterium
TGCGCTCGTCTGCTTCGCTTCGGCGGCGGGCGTTCTGTTGGTCTCGACGTTGACCACCCGACAGCCGGGCGATTCGGCGACGGGTTCAATCTCCGCGAGCGACCAGACGATGGTGCGACGTCTACTGGCCGAAGGGGAAGTCGATATCGCCACTGGTCGTATTGCGGCGGCGCTTGCGGCCTATGACGCTGTGTTGATGATTGACCCGAACAACGTCACCGCGCTCACGCAATCAGGTTGGTTCTACTTTTCCGCCGGTAGTGATCAACAGCGTGCCGACTATGTGACGAAGGGGACCGAGAGATTGCGCCGGGCCGTGAGTCACGATCCGCGCAATCCTTCAGCCCAGCTCTACTACGCGATAGCCGCCCTTTCGACACCGGGTAATGAGTCACTGGCCCGTCGCCATATGAGGGCGTTCTTGCAACTCTCCCCGTCCACCGCCCTTCTCACCGTCGCGGCTCCCTACCGCACACAACTCGGTCTCTAGTCGCGTCATTGGTCCCCACGATTAGGATTTCTGCGCCGAGGAGGATTCGTGGCCAATAAGTGGTTTGAAACAGTCGCCGTTGCGCAAGAACGAGCCAAGAAGCGTCTGCCCGCATCCGTCTACGGGGCGCTCATCGCCGGCACCGAGAAGGGCCTGTCGTCACACGACAACCTCACCGCCTTCGACACGCTCGGGTTCGCACCCCACATCGCCGATCTGCCGCGTAGCCGAGAGATGTCCACCACCGTGATGGGGCAGCACCTGTCGATGCCGGTGATCATTTCACCGACGGGAGTGCAAGCAGTCCACCCCGATGGGGAAGTCGCGGTCGCGCGAGCGGCGGCCAACCGCGGAATCCCGATGAGTCTGTCGAGCTTTGCGAGCAAGTCCATCGAAGACGTGTGCGCGGTCAATAGTTCCGTCTTTTTCCAGATGTACTGGTCGGGCGATCGTGACACCATGGTGCAACGACTCGAGCGAGCGAAGGCCGCCGGGGCCGTCGGCATCATTGTGACCCTGGACTGGAGCTTCTCGAACGGTCGTGACTGGGGTAGCCCCTTTATTCCCGATCGCATGAGCTTGAAAAACATGGTGAAGTTGGCGCCACAGGCCCTCAGCCGCCCCGCGTGGTTCTGGACCTTTGTGAAGTCAGGTCGTATTCCGGACTTGACCGCGCCCAACATGGCGAAGCCCGGTGAGGCCGCCCCCACATTCTTTGGTGCGTACTACGAATGGATGCAGAGCGAGCTACCGACCTTTGACGACGTGGCGTGGCTCCGCGCCCAGTGGGATGGACCGTTCATGGTGAAGGGCGTCTCGCGCGTCGACGACGCGCGTCGCGTGGTCGATCTCGGTGCGACCGCGCTGTCGGTTTCAAATCACGGTGGCAACAATCTGGACGGAACACCGGCACCGATTCGAATGTTGCCCAGCATCGTCGATGCGGTGGGTGAGAACATCGAAGTCGTGCTCGACGGTGGCGTTCGCCGAGGTAGTGATGTCGTGAAGGCCGTGGCACTGGGCGCGAAGGCCGTCATGATTGGGCGGGCGTATCTGTGGGGTCTCGCCGCGAATGGTCAGGCCGGCGTTGAAAACGTGCTCGATGTCCTGCGCGGAGGAATAGATGCGACCTTGACGGGTCTCGGCAAGGGATCAATTCATGATCTCGATCGCTCCGATGTCGTGGCCCCGGCCGACTTCTATCGAACGCTGGGTCAGCGCTAACGATTTAGATCGAGGTGCGGCACTGATCGTCACCTCGGGCGCGAGAGGACAACGTCACGGTGTTGGACTTCGCTCCGAGGGCATCGAGCATGCCCGTCACGAGACCACGATCAACGGCGCAGAGCACGGGGTGGTGGACCGCCGCGTCGCCGAAGGGGCACGTGTTGGATACGAGCGACTCGCCACTTTCAGAACTTTCTTGACGCGCCGCAAACCCGTGCGCGGTGAGGGCCGCCGCCACCGCGGCGAGGGCGCTGTGCGCCGACGTCCGTGCGGAGAGGCCCGTCAAGTTGGCGGCAATCTCTCGTCCGTACTCTTCGCCAACGGCGAGAGCCATGGACTCCGCCGCCTCGGGACCGAGCAGGGACATCGCCCGCTCCAAGAGGCGCACCAGCAGAGCGTCGCGCTTCATGGCCCCACTGAGCTCGAGGGGAGCATCGGTCACCCGGAAGGCTTTTGCCGGTCGCCCGACGCCCGAACTGCGGCGCTCCTCGTTCTCGACAAAACCCGCTTCTTCGAGTCGATCGAGGTGGTGTCGCGCGACATTGGCGTGAATACCGAACTCTTCGGCCAGCACGTTGGCCGTCGCCCCGGGGTTCGACCGAATAAAGAAGTAGATCTGGCGGCGGGTTTCGTCACCGAAGGTGGCCGTCAGTCGTCGCAGTTGGTCCGTGAAGTCATCAGCGTTGAGCGCTGAAACGTCGGTCATTGCCATGCCGAAAGTCTAGGAACCCGAGCAAAAAAGCGACTCGTATTTCTCGCTTGCGAATTTCGTGGGTTTCGCCGGTAGGGTCATACTGCCGCAAACCAAAGGATCCACTGTGAGCACACTGCGCGAGACGATTGCCGAAATTTTTGAACCCCAGTTGGTTCGGCCGCTCGGTGATATCGGATTCGTTGGTCGGGTGGACGAGGCGAGTGCTCTCGTGGAACTTCTCCTGCCCTTTACCAATTGGCCCACGGCGAGTGAGATTGAGGCTGCCATTGCGGCGGCCGCACCGGGCGTCACCGTCACTCGTACCTCGATGGACGCCGATCAGTTACTGGCCCTGCGGAACTACCTGCGTGGCGAAATGCGCGGTGCCGCGGGACCGGGTCACCACGACCACTCCGAGCCGGGGCCGAAGTTTCTCGATAAGACGAGCCGGACCCGAATTCTGGGAATCTCATCGGGCAAGGGTGGCGTGGGCAAGTCGTCGGTGACGGTCAACCTCGCCATCGCCCTGGCGCAGGCGGGACACAAAGTCGGGGTACTCGACGCGGACGTCTACGGATTCTCTCTCCCCAAGATGCTCGGCGCTCCGCACGATCCCATTGTTCTGGGCGACACCGTTATTCCGACTCTGGTTCACGGCGTGCGCTGTCTGTCGATGGGTTACTTCGTCCCCGACGAGCAGCCCGTTATCTGGCGGGGCCCCATGCTGCACAAAGCGATTGAGCAGCTGGTCACGGAGGCGTGGTGGGATGAGCCCGACTTTCTTCTCATCGACATGCCGCCGGGGACCGGTGACGTAGCGCTCACCTTGAGCGAGATCGTTCCGCGAATTGAGATGTACGTCGTGACGACACCGCAAGCCGCCGCCCAGCGCGTCGCTCAGCGATCGGCGTATGCCGCTCGAAAGCTGAAGTTGGCGGTTCGGGGCGTCATCGAGAACATGAGTTGGTTCACGGGGGACGACGGCCAGCGTTACGAAATTTTTGGCGCCGGTGGTGGCGCCCAGTTGGCCCAAGAACTCGGTGTCCCGCTCCTCGGTCAGGTCCCCCTCGATATCGAACTTCGCGAGGGTGGCGATCAGGGACGTCCGATTTCCGCCACGAATCGCACGAAGGAAGTGTCGGCCGCGTTTACGGCTATCGCGACCACGATTGCGGCCCAAGGCCAAGCGCGCGTCTACCGTCAAGAGTTAAAGCTCGTCTAACCGCCTAATGTTGGGCGTTAGCTCGATGAGGGGGAATGATGGAACTCAATGGACGCACTGCGGTAATTACCGGTGGAGCGAGCGGAATCGGTCTCGCCACCGCGTATAAGTTCGCCGAACTCGGCGCGAATCTCGTCCTTGGTGATATTGAGCAGGGACCTCTCGACGCCGCAGTGCACGCACTCCGCGATAAGGGCTTCAACGTGATTGGCGTACAAGGCGACGTTTCGGTGGAGAGCGACGTCCAGGCCTTGAAGGAGGCCGCGTTAGAGGAGTTCGGCGGAGCTCACTTGATCTTCAACAACGCGGGCGTGGCCGCTGGTCCGACGATTGGAACCGCAAAAAAGGTGTGGGACTGGGTCATGAAAGTGAACGTCGATGGTGTCATCAATGGCATCAACGTGTTTGTTCCACACTTCCTCGAGCAAAACGAGGGCCACGTCGTGAATACGGGTTCCTTGGCGGGTCTCGGTGGGGTTCCCGGTATGGGCGCGTACTGCGCGTCAAAGTTTGCGGTGGTCGGCATCTCCGAGTCGCTCTTTCACGAGCTCACCATGCGAGGCTCTCAGGTTGGCGTGTCGGCTCTGTGCCCTGGGTTTGTGAAGACGAGAATCTTTGAGTCGCAACGCAACATGCCGAGCGATCTTCGCAGCTACAACGAATCGCCGGACGCGAAGGCGCTGAACGATCTGGGATCGGCCGCGGTGAACGCGGGCATTGATGCCGACATTGTCGCCGACGCCGTGGCCGACGCCGTGCTCACCAAGAAGTTCTGGATCTTGACGCACATGAAAGCGGCGATTCGCACCACGGAGCAACGCTTGGAGTGGATGAAGGGTTCGGGTCCGACCACCATCAACCTCGACGGCGCAACACAGCCCTAACGGTCGATACCTCGCGGAAGTTGATCGAGCGGCCAGTCCAGCAGAGCGAGAGCCTGTCGACAGGCGTATCGATCGGTCATGCCCGCGACGTAGGCAACGGCTTGGAAAACAGCGTCCTCGGAGTTCGCAATCCCGAGGGCACCAGAGGCCACGTCGGGCATCGTGGTGGGGTGCGACGCGTAGTACTCCACGAGCGCTCGCAACATGGCAATGACACTGGTCGCTTGGTGACGGGAATCATCTCGCAGGTAGATCGTGTTGTAGTTGAACGTGCGAAAGGCCGCGAGCGCTTCGGCGTGGGCCGCGTCCATGCCAATCACTCCAGTCGCCCGAATCGTTGAAACCATCGCCGTAATGAAGGCGCCGAGCTGTTGTCCTCGTCGCGTCCCACAACGTTCACGAACCAGTGGCGGTAGATCGTCGGGCGTTACGATGCCGGCCGACACGGCATCTTCGAAATCGTGGCAGACGTAGGCGATGCGGTCGGCCCAACTCACTACTTCGCCCTCGGGAGTGGCCGGAGCCGGTCGAGACCACGAGTGGTTGCGAATACCGTCGAGGGTCTCTCGACACAGATTGAGCGACGTCAGTGACACGTCGGCCCCCCAGGTTGCGTGATCGAATCCCGCGGGGATGAAGTGATCGAACGCGTCTTCGCTCGCGTGACCTCCAGGACCGTGTCCGCAGTCGTGACCGAGAGCAATCGCTTCGGCCAAAGCAACGTTCAGTCCCGTCGCCCTAGCAATGCCGCCAGCCACCTGGGCAACTTCGAGTGCGTGCGTCAGGCGGGTGCGTTGGTGGTCATCGGGAAAGATGAACACCTGGGTCTTGCCGGCCAGACGGCGAAAGGAGCTGGAGTGCAGAATTCGATCGCGGTCACGCTCAAAGCATGTGCGGTAGTCGTCGGGCTCTTCTTCGCGTACCCGATTTCCGGCACCGTGGGACCGCGTTGCACCCGGCGCTAACAGCGTGTCGAGACGCTCTTCACGCTCGTCACGAGATACGCCCGAGACACCGTCAATCCCGGGCCGACCGATACGGGCCACCGAGTCGCGGTGGGCAACGGTGACGTCGTCACCGGCTCCGTCGTACCCCTCCATCGTGGCGGCCCAGCGCCGCGAGCGTTCCGTTATGTCGTCATGTCCCACGCTGTAAGTATGCCCATTCGCCATAACATAAAGGGGCTAGGTAAAGGAGCACCGTGGACGTTCGTATTGGCATCGTGCAGTCGATGAAAGAAATCGAGCTCGAAATGGGCGATGACACCGACCGCGGTGAACTAGAGACTCAGGTCGCGACCGCGCTCGCCGGCGACACGATTCTGTGGCTCACGGATCGTAAGGGTCGGCGTGTGGGCGTGCCGGCATCGAAAATTGCGTACCTCGAGATTGGTCCTGCGTCCGCTGAGCGCCGGGTGGGCTTCGGCGCCTAGCCGTGTCGTACCGTCCTCTCGGCGATCGCCAACTTCTGTTCGTCACTGGTAAGGGCGGCGTCGGCAAGACCACGATTGCTGCATCCCTCGCCACGCTGTATGCCCGCACCGGTCGGCGCGTGTTACTCGTGGGCGTCGACCAAAGAAGCGACCTCGGGACGATGTTTGGTGTGGAGGGAGTGACGTTCGAACCGAAGGTTGTGCAACCCAATCTGCACCTCATGGTTCTAGAAACCGAAGCCTCGCTGAGGGAGTACTTGAAGATCAACCTTCGAATTCCCGTTGTCACCAAGCTGGGGCCACTGGCCGCCGCTCTCGATTTCGTCGCAACCGCCGCACCCGGAGTTCGAGAAGTTCTCACGATTGGGAAGGTCTGCTACGAGGTCCGGGAGCGCAACTACGACCTCGTTGTTGTCGATGCTCCCGCGACGGGTCACGTCGTCGGCTACCTCTCGGCCCCTCAGGCCATCAATTCGTTTGTCCGGGTCGGTCTCATTCGAGGCCAGACCGACTGGATGGTCGAGATTCTGCGACGTCCCGAGGTGACGGGGGTGGTCGCCGTGACGACCCCCGAAGAGATGCCCGTGACGGAAACGGGTCAGTTGTTGACTCGACTCGCGGAGGACACCGTCGTCAAGGTTGCCGCCGTGGTGATGAATCGCATGCCCGCGCCGCTCGCCATTGGTGACGACCTCACTATCGCGAACGGCGCCGTTGAGGGCACGCATCCGGCGCTGCGAGTAACCGCGGCGGTCCGTGACGCGTCGTCGCTCGCTCTGATTCGACGACGCGAAGCGGAAGAACAGTTTGCTCGTCTCGTGTCGATAACGAACCAGGTCTTTCCGGTTATTACGCAGCCGGTCGTGGCGGTGGACGATCCCGCGACCATGGTGCAACGAATTGCGGACGCTCTCGCCGACGAGGTGCTGTAGTGAAACTTCTGGACACTCTGAGCGGTGCCACGATTGTCATCACGTGCGGTCCGGGTGGTATCGGCAAGACCACGTCAGCGGCGGCACTCGCGAGTGCCATGGCGGTCTCGTCGAATCGTCGCGTGCTCGTGGTCACGGTCGATCCGGCGCGTCGACTCGCCGACGCTCTCGGAATTCCGGGAATTGGTAACGAACCGGTGAGAGTGCCCACGACGTCTGGTGAGCTGAGCGTCGCGATGCTTGACCCGCAGGCGAGTTGGGACGCTCTCATTCGCCGACAGGCTCCCGATGGAGCCACGGCCGAGAGAATTCTGCGCAACGTGCTCTACCAAAACATCACGCGCCGTTTTGTGCAGAGTCATGACTACATCGCCATGGAGCGGCTGTACGAGCTGGTTCAACGCGACGAGTGGGATCTCATTGTGGTGGACACACCACCGACACGCAATGCCCTGGACTTTCTTGACGCACCCTCCCGGATGGCTGACTTTTTCTCATCGCGGTTCTTGAAGTGGCTGATTGCTCCGAGCCGTGCCAGCGTGACAACACTGGCCGCACGTCCCTTGATGTACATCGCCGATCGAATTTTGGGTGCGGCGTTTCTCGCCGATATCACCGAGTTCTTCTTGTTGTTGAATTCGATGTACGACGGATTCGTCGAACGGGCCCGACAGGTGAGTGACGTCTTGCGGCGTGACTCCACTCGCTTCATTGTGGTGTCGACGTCGGAGCGGATTCCTGTGACGGAAGCCTCGTTCTTTGACGAGGAACTTCGTCGCCGAAATTTGCGCGTTGCCGGCTGGCTTGTCAATCGACTCCTACCACCTTCACTCCGTGGAGCGGAGGTCGAACGCGAAGTTCGCGAGCAACCTCGACATCTGAGCACGGCCGGCGACGGTCGGCTCCAGAGGAGATGCAACAAGACCACGCCGCGCGCTGGAGTGCCGGCGTGGTCTTTGCGTTCGACGGTTAGTGCATCGGCTTCGCGCCGCTCTTCAGATCGCGGGCGAAGGCTACGTGCGCTCCGGCGAGGATCGTCACGGGCACGGCCATGGCGATGGCCAGCACGGTCCACAACAGCGGCGTGATCCCGCCCGTCGCGCCCGGCGCTCCGCTGGTCGCGGTTGGGCGCCACACGAACAACAGCAGTGCGTAGAGCGCGACAATCCCGCCAGCCATCGCCATCGCGCCTTGCGCTGCCATCTTCTCGAACTTCTCCATCGTGCCTGCTCCCCGTGTCTCCAGTTCGTGAGGGCGAGTCCGATGACCAGCCCGATCTCACCAAATTTAGGCGACCCGTTCCACTCCGCCAGTCGTGATGCGGTGGGAGATCAGGGGGCGGGGCTGAACAGCGTCCGGACCGATACGAATCGCAGCGACCAGCGCCTGACGACCGGCCGCCGTCGACGCGGCATCGCGTGCGACCAGCACGCTGATGTCCGCATCCTCGGCCATATAGGTCAGGCGCTCGGCAGGAAACGCCGGGTCGAGCGGGACGTAGGCCGCGCCACTCTTGAGGATGCCCAGCAGCGCGATCAGCATATCGGGCGTGCGCTCCAGGCACAGGCCGATCCGCTGCCCGCGTCCGACCCCCATCGCGCGTAGCGTCCGGGCGACCTTGTTGGCGCGCGCATCGAGTTCGGCATGAGTGAGCACGTCACCCTGGCTCACGATTGCGATACGCCGTCCCGACAGTGCGGCTCGTGCCTCCAGCAGCCGGTGTATCGTGACCGAATCGGGGTAGGAGATCGCGGTCGCATTCCACGCTGCGCGCATCCGTTCTTCCGTGGGGGCAACCACAGCATAGTCCGCGACTGCGCGCTCCGGGTCGACGAGCACTTGCGAGACCAGATGAAGGTAGTTGTCCAGCAATCGGCGCGCCGTCGCGGGGGCGAATAGATCCGTCGCGTATTCGAGATAAATCCTTCGGTGCACCTCGGCATCGATGTGCACCGAAAGGTCGAACTGCGCCGCTACGCGGTCGAAATCGAATTCTTCGAATTGCAGGTCGTGCAATTGCTGACGCCCGACCGGCGCATTGAGCATGTTGAACAGCAAATGCACCAGGGTTCCGCGACCGGCACCGAGATCTTCGACCAGCTTGTCGAACGGCATGTCTTGATGCGCGTAAGCATCCAGGGTCGTGGCGCGTACGCGTGCCAACAGATCGACAAAGCGCGGATTGCCGGACAAGTCGGTGCGCATCACCAGCGTATTGACCAAGGTGCCGACCAGATGCTCGGAGGCAAAGCGGGTGCGATTCGCGATCGGTGTGCCGACTGCGATGTCGGTCTCGCATGAATACCGCGCAACCAGCAGCTTGAAGCATGCGAGCAGCACGACGAACGGCGTCGTCGATTCGCGTGCGCCCAGTAGGCGCAGCTGCGCCAGCAACTCGTTCGACAAGGGGGCGTCGATACGCCCGCCGCGGAAGGACGCCTGCAACGGCCGTGGATGATCGGTCGGCAGCGTCGTCGGGCTGAGCCCGGTCAGCCTTTCGATCCAATGTTGGCGCTGCGTTTCGAGCAGGCGTTGTTCGATGTGCCCGCGCTGCCAGCTCGCGTAATCGGCATATTTGATGGGGATCGGCTCGAACCCAGGGTCAGCGTCACGTCGCAAGGCGTCGTAGGCCTGCCGGAGTTCACGCATCAGCAGGGTTACCGACCAATTGTCGGTGATGGCGTGGTGTATGACCCA
>CAXBRG010000037.1:0-9201 GCA_963977995.1 uncultured bacterium
AGCAAGGTGGTCATCATCCCTGGTTACGGCTTGGCCGTTGCGCAAGCCCAGCACACCGTCCGGGAACTCGCCGACGAACTCGAGAAAAAGGGCATTGAGGTGTTCTACGCGATTCACCCCGTCGCCGGTCGCATGCCGGGCCACATGAACGTGTTGTTGGCCGAGGCGAACATTCCCTACGAGAAGTTAAAAGAGATGGACGAGGCGAACACCGAGATGCCGACGGCCGACGTTGCTCTCGTGGTCGGTGCGAACGACACCGTCAACCCCGCCGCCAAGGTCGACTCCAGCTCGCCGATTTACGGTATGCCGATTATCAATGCCGATCAGGCTGGCACCGTCGTCTTCTTGAAGCGTTCGATGCGTCCTGGTTTTGCGGGAATTGAGAATGAACTGCTCTTTGACGCCAAGACAATCCTCCTGTTCGGTGACGCCAAGGACACGTTGACGAAATTGGTCACGTCAGTCGCCAACAGTTGACCCGCGTCGCCGTTCTCGGAACGGGACCCGTCGGATGCGCTATCGGGCAGAGCTTGTTGCGAGGTGGGCACCAGGTGGTGCTGGGATCTCGCGGCGGTGACAGTTCATCGCGTGAAGGTCTCGACGTTCGTAGTTATCCCGCCGCACTCGCGGGAGCTGACGCGATTGTCCTGGCCGTTCCGGGCTCGGCCCTCGGTGCCACACTGGCCGATCACGCCGGACTGCTCGACGGACAACTACTACTTGATGCTACGAACAATATTGAGGGCGCGCAGTACCACCAGCTCGAACTGTTTCGCGAGCATGTCCCAAACGCTCGCGTGGCTCGCGCCTGGTGTTCGTTAGGTTGGTCAAATTTCCTGTCGCCCGTCATCGATGGTGTGGCAATGGACCTTCTGTGGTGTGGTCCGAGTGGCGACGATGGACGCCTCATCGAAGATCTGATTACCAGCACGGGGCTTCACCCAATTCGCACAGGCGGCCTCGATACGGCAAACATTGTGGACACGGCGACACGCCTCGTACTTTCCCTGATTTTCCAGGGCGGATTTCCCCACGAGCTGGGGATCAAACTCGTTCGTTAGTTAGTCAGGCGGTCCAGCGCGTCGACGACGTCGCGGGACAACGTGGTCGCAGCTCGCACATTGGCCGCCACTTGATCGGCGTTCGAAGCACCGGCAATGACTGACGAGACTTGGGGTCGACTTAACAGCCACGAGAACGCCAGTGTGAGCACGGGAACATCGATGTCCTTGGCGTAGTCGTGAATGGCACTCGCTCGCTTCACCATGTCGTCTCCGAGCCAGTGTTCACGGCGGTTCTCGGGCATCTTGTCGAGCCGACTGCCACTCACTGGTGGTTGCCCTGGCACAAATTTGTCTGTCAAAAGTCCATTGGCCAGTGGGTAGTAGGGAAGGAGCCCGATGCCGAGCTGGTCACAAGCTTCCAGCACGCCAGTTTCGGGCTCTCGTGCCAGCAGAGAGTACTGATTCTGGACACTGACAAATCCCCGACCGCCACGGGCCGCCTCACGGGCCGCGCGAAGTCGTTCGGCATCGAAGTTGGAGCAGCCAAATTCACGGATTTTGCCCGCAGACACGAGGTCGTGCAACGCGGCAATCGTATCCTCCAGCGGCGTCGTGGCGTCCGGAAAGTGGAGTTGATAGAGGTCGATGTAGTCGGTCCCGAGCCGCTGGAGGGAGGCCTCGCAGGCGGAGGCGACATAGTCGGGTGCGGCACTCCAGCGAATGTCCGGGAAGTTGTCGTCGAGTCCCATTCCAAATTTGGTCGCGATGTGTACGTGCGAGCGCCGATTTCCGAGAGCTCGTCCAAGGAGCACTTCAGATTGGGTGGCGCCGTACGTGTTGGAGGTGTCAAAAAAAGTGATGCCGTGATCGATCGCGGCGTCAACAACAACTTTGGTGCCAGATTCATCGAGGCGCATCCCGAAGTTATTGCAACCAATGCCCACTTCGGAAATCTGCAACGAGCCGAGTAAACGTGTTTTCATGGGGCACCTCTCGCGTTGTTAGGGAGGTTAGTCACTCTGACACCCGTAGTCTCCCTGAGTGACTACTCCGTTTCGCCCGGTGCCTCCCGCCCACTTTGGCCGCCCGCTGCCGACACCGACAAAGCGTGAGTTAGTGCTGCGATCGTGGAAGATCACTCGAATCCTCTTGCCACGTCTCGGCCCCGTGGTTATTCGGCATTTTCGCGGCGCACTGAAGGGTGATGTTGATATCGCTGTCTTGGGACGGCCTCTGCGCGAATCGTTTGAGCGCGCGGGAGGGACGTTCGTCAAGTTCGGTCAGATTATTGCTTCGTCACCCGGGCTCTTCGGCGACGACCTGGCCAATGAATTTCGGAGCTGTCTCGATACTGGACCGGTCGTGCCATTCGACGAGGTCCGCGAGATTGTCGAGGTCGAACTTGGTCGCCGACTTGAAGAAGTGTTCGCCACCTTTGAGACGACACCCATCGGACGCGCCTCTATCGCCGTCGTGCATCGCGCCACTCTGCTCGACGGCACCCCAGTGGCAGTCAAGGTATTGCGACCTGGTATTGAGCATCTCGTTGCCACCGATTTGGACGTGATGCAACCACTCTTCGAAGTCATGGTCCGTCAGACAGGGGCTCAAATCGCGGGAGCCACACTGCAGCAACTCGACGGCCTGCGCACTCAGATAGGCGAAGAGCTCGACCTACGTAATGAAGTCCGAGCGTTGCAGTATTTTCGCCAACTCGCCGCCGATGCCGGACTCGACAAGATTGTCGTTCCGACACCGTATCCGGAACTCTCGGGGCGTGATGTATTAACGATGGAGTTCCTCGATGGCGTTCCCATTGACGACCTTTCGCAGATTGAGACTCTGGGCCTCGATCCGGCACCCCTGATCGACCAGCTGATTCGCGGCTTCTTTACGATGACGGTGCGATGGGGAACCTTCCATGGTGACGTGCACGCGGGCAATGTGATGTTGCTTCGTGACGGACGTATTGGCGTCATTGATTTCGGCATCGTCGGGCGTCTTGACGTGGCGACTCACCGGTTTTTCATTCGTCTTCTCGCCGCCGTCTTAGGTGAAGAGGCAGCCTGGCGAGATGTCACTGATTTTGTCATTGCCAACTATGGCGAGGAACTACGCCAGGCGGTGGCGATGAACGACGAAGAATTGGCAGCGTTCATGCGGATGATGATTGAACCACTCTTGCTGAAGCCCTTTGGTGAAGTGTCGTTCGCCGAGATGATGATGACACTGCAGGTGCGGGTGGCCGAGGCCAACGGCGTGAACTGGCAGCATCGGAGTTGGCGGGAACTGTTCCGTCGTCTTCGCATGCAACGTCGCCTTCACCGCCTCGCGATGGCGGGCGGCGGGCTGATGAGCGAGTTTGACCGGGCCAACTTCTTATTGGCCAAACAGTTGATGTACTTTGAGCGCTACGGCCGCCTCTACTTACGTGATCGCCCGATTCTGTCGGAGCGCGAGTTTCTTCAAGGACTGCTGGATGATCTTCCGGCAAATGAGCCATTGTTGGACGGAAAGTAAATACTACGCTCAGTACCGTTGATGAGAAGGAGCCGTCATGAAAGTTCACGTTGACTTTGATCTGTGTGCGAGCAACGCCGTGTGCATGAGTATCGCCCCCGAGATTTTCGAAGTGCGCGACGATGGCTTCCTCTACATCTTGAACGAGAACCCGGGACCGGAGCTCGAGGGGCAGTTGCGCGACGCCGTGAATGGCTGTCCGACCGGCGCCATCACCATCGGGGAGTAGTTCGTGGGCGGACTTCGTGTCCGATTTGCGCCATCGCCGACCGGATACTTTCACGTCGGTTCGGCACGTTCGGCACTCTTTAACTGGTTTCTTGCCCGTCAGAGCGATGATGGCGTGTTCATTCTGCGGATCGAGGACACCGATACCGAACGAAATCGAGAAGAGTGGGTTGACGGCATCATTGAGTCAATGAACTGGCTGGGTCTCGTTCCATACGAAGGCCCGAGTCGACAGAGCGAGCATGCCCCGGCGCACAACCTTGCGATCGAACAGCTTCTTACGAATGGCTACCTCTACTACTGCGACTGCACGGGGGAGGACGTGCAATCACGTAAGGGCGATCGGAAGACGCCGGGATACGACGGGTTTTGTCGTGACCGTGGTCTGACCAAGAGCCCGTCAACGGGCCTGCGTTTCCGCACCCCCACTGACGGCGCCACGACCGTACACGATCTGATTCGCGGCGATGTGGAGTTCTCTCACGACGTCATCGATGATTTCATTGTGGCGAAATCCTCCGGTGCCGTGCTGTTCGCACTCGCCAACGTGGTGGATGATCGCAATGATGCCATTACTCACGTCATTCGTGGTGAAGAGCACCTGCCGAACACACCGAAGCAGATCTTGCTGTGGCGCGCCTTGAATGAGGTCAGCGGAATAGTTCTTGAAGTTCCGACATACGCGCACCTGCCACTTCTCGTCAACGAGCAACGAAAGAAGCTGAGCAAACGTAAAGACCCTGTGGCGACAGAGATGTATCGAGACGAAGGGTATCTCCCCGAGGCCTTCGTGAACTACCTCGCCTTGCTCGGCTGGTCACCTCGTGGCGAACATGAAAAAGTGCCCGTTGCGCAATTGATTGAAGAGTTCCGACTCGAAGATGTTTCTCACTCCCCAGCCTTTTTCGACGTGAAGAAGCTTCAGGCCATAAACGGTGAGTACATCCGTGAGATGGACAGCGAGACCTTTATTGCCCGTTCGCTGCCCTGGGTTGACCCGAGTCGAGGGCAGTGGCGCGCGAGTACCACGCCTCCGTGGTCGAACGATTCATTTGATATGGACCGTTACGTCGCAATTGCACCTCACGTGCAAGAGCGCATCGCTCGAATGAATGAAATCGTTCCGATGATTGACTTTCTCTTTCTGCCTGATGCGCCGATGGATGACGCTGCCTTCGCCAAGTCCATTGCTCATGACGAGACGGCCCGAGCAATCCTCACGGATCTGGCGAGCGAGTTCCATTCAGTCCCGTGGTCCCGTGATGCCCTTCACGAACTCACCGTAACGATTGGCGCGCGTTACGACTGGAACCTTCGCAAGACGCAAGCTCCCGTGAGGTGCGCGGTCACGGGTCGACTCGTCGGTCCTCCCCTCTTTGAATCGTTGGAGATTCTGGGACGTGAGGAGTCCATTCGCCGCCTTCGGGCTGCACTCGCTCGATAACAATGTTGTTGGGACCTATCAAGCTCGCTCTCAAGGTCGTGGGCCTTCTCATCTCATCCGTTGTCGTCTACTTTGCGTTTGGATTCGTGCAAATCTGGCTCGCCGGTCACCAACACTCCCACCGGGTCTCGGATGCCATCGTCGTCTTTGGCACACGCCAGGACAACTGCGTGCCGTCACCGACCCTGGCGGGTCGACTTGATGAAGTGGTTCGTCTTTATGAACTTCACCTCGCACCGCGCGTTGTCGTTACCGGGGGGCGTCAGCCGGGAGATCGCTGCACCGAAGCGCAGGCCAGTCGGTACTACTTGGTGGCTCGCGGTATTCCCCGGAGTGTCATTTTGGAAGGGGGTGGGAATGATACGTGGGAGAACATTGCCTCATCCTTGCCCCTCATCACGCAGAACAACATTCACTCGGTCTTGATCGTGTCGGATCCTTTTCACGTCTACCGTGCAGGTCGCATTGCCGCTGCTCTGGGCCTTGACCCCGCTCCGAGTGCAACGACCTCAACTTTTGTTGTCGGCCGTGCGTCGGTCAGTTACTACTTCGGCGAAACCCTCCGTGTAGGGATGGGGCGCATACTCGGTTATCAGAGGATGAGCGAGTGGCTAGGCGGAATCAAGAAGGTCAGCAGCGTTACCCCCTAGAGCAGATTCGCCGGATTTGGTAAGATAATTGTCCACCTTCGGGGGTGGTGTAATTGGCAACACAACTGGTTCTGGTCCAGTTTTTCAGGGTTCGAGTCCTTGCCCCCGAGCGAAGTTAGGGTGTGCGCCTCGTAGGCTCATACCTTGCCACGGTCCCATCGTCTAGTGGCCTAGGACACCACCCTCTCAAGGTGGATGCACGGGTTCGAATCCCGTTGGGACTGCCACATGCCCTAGATTCCCTTTTGAACGACTTCGCGGGCTCTTGCACTGCGAATCTGAATTTCCGCTCGGTCGGGACGTTGTTCGGCGGCACGTCGTTGAGGGGCAATGCGGTGAAGTCCGGCTAGTCGCTCGCTGTGATTGAGAAAGAATGCCCAGTAGAGAGTGGTAAGGGGGCAGGCGTTATCCGTCGTACGTTCCGTTGGCTGAAACCGGCACGAGCGGCAGAAGTCCGTCATCTTCTTGAGATAGTTTCCGCCGGCCACGTAGGGCTTGGTTGCGGTCAGTCCTCCGTCACCAAACATCCCCATACCAATGACGTTCGCTTCCATCACCCATTCGGCTCCATCGACAAAGGTGATCTCCATCCAGCGAGCTACGTCCCGAGGATTAAGTCCGGACAAGGTGGCGGCATTGGTCAAAATCATGAGGCGTTCGATGTGGTGCGTCCAACCAAATTCATAGAGGTGGTGCAGGGTGGTTGAAAGGCAGGTCATGGCGTGCTCGCCAAATTCTCGCCACGTCGAGGGAACTGGTGCCTGCGCCGCAAGAAAGTTTTTCTCGGCGTACGCGGCATCACGGGTTTGATGCAACGCCCACACCCACTCTCGCCAACCGATGACTTGACGGATGAATCCCTCAGCGCTCGGTAGCGGAATGCGCCCGGCGTCGAACTCTCGATTGACGGCGCGTACCACTTCATCGGGGAGTAACAGACCGAGGTTCAGTGCCACACTTAAGCGACTGTGAGCTAAGTGCCAATTCGCCGTGCTGGCCGCGTCTTCAAAAGGCCCAAAGAAGGGAATGATGGTTGCCACGGCGTGATCGAGTTGGGCGAGTGCTTGTGCGCGGGTTCGTGGCCAGTAGGCGAGTGCATTACCGCCAGGGTGAGTGGGGGCGAGCGCGGCGACGAGGGCAAATTCGTCGCTCGAAAGTTCCTCTGACCAGGGTGTCGGCCACGTGCCACCATCCTTTGGGAGAGGTAGTCGATTCTGTTCGTCAAAGTTCCAACGTCCACCAACCGGCCGGTCTCCATCCATCAAAATTTGTAGTGATCGCCGTTGGTCGCGATAAAACATCTCCATTGTCGAGTAGTTCTTCGCCCGGAATGTGGCGAGGTCGGTGAGAAAGAAAGGTGACGGCAATAGTTCGATACCAAGTCTCGCAAAGACGTTCTGGGCACGGCGCCCGTGAGGGCGATGCATAACAATCTCAGCCGGTGCGACCTCGGCACGGTGGGCCTCAACTCCCTGGGTGAAGGAGTCGGCCACGCGGTAGTCCACGGCAAAATTTGCCTCTCGTAGTTCGTGGGCGAAGTTGCGAAGGGCACTGAGATAGATCGCTGTTCTCGTGAGATGTCCCGGTCGAGCGACTAAGCCTTGATTCTCAATCAAGAGGATCACCCCCGAATCTCGTCGGACCCAATCAGGGATGACAGACTGCTGTAGTTGATCGCCGAGAATGAGAAATGTGCGTTTCATGGTGCACTTCGTCGACATGCGGCCGAGCAGTACATGACGTGCTCCCAATCGCGGGCCCATTTGCGCCGCCACTCAAATGGCCGTCGGCAGACCGCGCACATCTTGGGAGCGTTACCATTCTTTGTTTGCGCGGCACGACCCATCAGCGGAAAACTACCGCCACAACACCACCCACCACGCCTTCTACATTGTGGGGGTGACCATTACCGAATCAGTCGGCCGCGCAACCTATCTACTTACCGACCACAGCCGTGACCAGCGGACTTTGCCCGTTGAGGTGTGGTTTCCGTTAAGTCAACCGGGCGGCGAACCCATGATGTATGAACTCTTGCCAAACGTAGGCTTCTACGGCGCCGCAGTATCTGGCGGAACACCCCCGTCCGACCCCTTGCCAGTGGTGATCGTCTCGCACGGGCATATGGGAACCCGACTGGTCTACTCGCAGCTCTGCGAAGCTCTCGCCGCACGGGGCTACTTCGTAGTGTCGCCCGATCATCCGGGCGACACCATGGCTGATGTTCTCATGGGTGCGGGTGTCGACGAGGTGACGAATATCGAATTACGTGTCGATGACCTCACCTTTGTCTACGAGTCGTTGATTGGTAATCGTGACGGCTTCGATCACGGATGCGTAATCGATCCACGTCGCGTCCACGCTCTGGGTCACTCCTTTGGTGCGTACGGGATAGTGGAATGGTCAGCGCGGGGTGGCACCGGAGCTGCGCTGGCGTCGCTCGTGGCACTGCAGCCGTATTTGCTACCTCTTACTTCTTCCTCACTGCAGTCCGTCGCGACGCCCCTCCTCATTGTTGCGGGAGATAAGGACGTCACCACGCCCGTAGCGACCAACGTCACACCGGCGCTTCAGTACCTTCCTGCGGAGATGACCACTGCCGTCGTGCTCACAGGAGTGGGTCACCAGGGCTGTTCGGACGTTGGTCTCTATATCGAAATGGCGCCGTCGATTGATGGTGTGCCGGACTTCGTTATCGACTTTCTCGCCACGATGTCGGCTGATACGACGGGAGTCGCGGGAGAACCGTGGCGTCCGGTGACGTCCGCACACATCGAGATTGTGAGCACGTGGCTCGAGACGTCCGGCAACTTTGACGCGACCGTCAGCGTGGCGCAACGTCACGGTGGGCGTGTCATTACCCTCCCGTAGGAGTCACTTCTCGTCACAAAGCGAGATCAACACCTCACTGCGATCTCCCGCAAAAGGGACTTTCGACCCTACGAAACCGCCCGTTTTGCCTTGCTCTGGCGGGGATTCCCTCTCTACGGTGAGAGAACAACATTCACAACAGAGGAAACTATGAAACGGTCACGCAAATTCAAGTTTGGGGCTCTCGGCACCATTTTCGGAGTCTTGGTTCCGGCCACCGCGTTCGCGCTCACGCTGCAGGTTGGCATGGTGGTGAATCTGGGGTGGAACCCCGCGGTGAAAGACGCACCGCAGGTGATGTCAACCCTGTCAAGCAACAACATCAAGCTGGTCCGTCAGTTCTTTAACTGGAGCGTGATTCAGCCCACGAGCCCGTCGACGTACGACTGGCGATGGATCGACATTGTCATGAGTAACGCGGCCGCGAATGGCGTTGACGTCCTCCCCGTGTTCTACTTCACCCCTGGTTGGGCGAACAACAATC
>CAXBRG010000038.1:0-9139 GCA_963977995.1 uncultured bacterium
GTTTATTCCTCGCGGTCTGACAATTCGCCTGGCGGGCGATGCGAATGACTACGTCGGAAAGGGTCTCTCCGGCGGTCGTATCGTGGTCGCACCCGATACGACGGCCACCTTTGCCAGCCAGAACAATGTCATTGCGGGCAACGTCATTGGCTACGGAGCCACCAGCGGTGACATCTTCCTTCGAGGCATCGTCGGTGAACGCCTTGCGGTCCGCAACTCTGGTGCGACCATCGTGGCTGAAGGTGCAGGGGATCACGTGGCCGAGTACATGACGGGCGGCACGGTGGTGGTCCTCGGCGGGACCGGACGAAACGTGGCGGCTGGCATGTCAGGAGGAACGGCATACTTCTACGATCCGGAGAACGTTCTCGCCACACAACTTGCCGTCGGCGAGTTCGAACTTGATCTCCTGAACACTGATGACGAGGAGATTCTCAGCGACATTCTGTCGAGATTCGTGGCCGAAACTGGCTCGGAGGTCGGTCAGGCAATTCTCTCTCAGTGGTCGCGCAGCCGCATGGACTTCATTCGCGTGCGCAGTGTTGAGTACCAACGTGCGTTAGGGGATATTGATGGGTAAGCCTGACGGTTTCCTCACCACACCGAGAAAGACTCCAACACGTCGACCCGTTGCGCTGCGTCTTCTTGACTGGAACGAAGTGTATGAACCGCAGTCCGAAGACGAAGTACGCGAGCAGGCGGGACGATGCATGGACTGCGGCATTCCCTTCTGTCACCAAGGCTGTCCTCTTGGAAACCTCATCCCCGAATGGAACGATTTGGTCTATCGCGGGAGGTTCCCTTCTGCCATAGAGCGACTACATGCGACGAATAACTTCCCGGAATTCACTGGTCGACTTTGCCCCGCCCCCTGTGAGTCAGCGTGCGTCGTGGCAATTTCTGCCGAGCCAGTTTCCATTGAACGAACCGAGTACGAGATCGCCGAACGAGCCTGGTCCAGCGAATTGATTCAACCGCTCATGCCCGCCTTCACGACGGGCAAAAGCGTCGCGATCGTAGGTTCGGGGCCCGCTGGACTGGCGGCCGCGCAGCAGCTCCGTCGGGCAGGTCACGACGTGACAGTCTTCGAGAGAAATGACGCGATCGGTGGTCTTCTTCGTTTCGGCATCCCTGAGTTCAAGATGGAAAAGTCGGTCCTCGACCGCCGCATTGCCCAACTAGCGGCCGAAGGTGTGCGCTTCGAGACGGGTGTGAACGTTGGAGTGAGCGGTGATGTCACTCTCGAGAGTCTGCGGGGTGACTACTCAGCCGTAGTTATTGCCATTGGCTCCACTCGTCCGCGTGACATCCCGGTCCCGGGACGCGAAGGGCGAGGCATATTTCCTGCAATGGAGTATTTGACGCCCGCTAATCGAGAAGCGATTGGCGGTCACGCGACACCCATCTCTGCCCACGGACGACACGTCGTGATTCTGGGTGGTGGCGACACGGGGGCAGACTGTTTGGGAACGGCCCATCGTCAGGGTGCGGCGAGTGTCACCCAGCTAGAACTGCTTCCCCAACCTCCGTTAGAGCGCCCCAGCGCCGCCCCATGGCCGACTATGCCTCTTCTCTACAAGGTCACCAGCGCCCACGAGGAAGGTGGGGATCGCCGTTACGCGCTACGAACGCGTGAGTTTCGCGTTGATGCAGAAGGGAATGTCACCGCCCTGGTTGCCGATCAACTTGACTATGACGTTGAAGGTGCTCCTCTCGTTCTCGGCGAGATTGTCATCGAGACCGACCTGGTACTGATCGCGGCAGGATTTACCGGCCCCGAGGTTCGCGATCTACCCGAAATTCCCACGGGGGAGCGGGGGACGATTGCCGTTGACGGTGAATGGCAATGTGTGCCCAGCAATTCGACTTTGGCTCCCGTGTTCGCCGCTGGAGACTCCGTCCGTGGACAAAGTTTGATCGTCTGGGCGATTGCCGAGGGGCGAAGCGTGGCGGCCGCCGTCCACAGCTACCTCACTCCAGATTTAACGAGCCTTCCACGGCCCGTTGAGCCCTACGCAGGGAGTTGGACGGTTCCGAGTCGGTAGTTTTGTAACATCTGAAGTCAAAGGGGGAGAAATGCTCAGCACGATGCAAGATGCACCATTGCTCATTAGCAACATGGTGCGCCACGGGGAGTGGCTGTATGGGGACAAGAAGGTATTTACCGTGCACGCCGATCGCGTGCAAGAGGGCACCTTTTTCGAGATTTCCCAGCGTGCCGAAAAGCTGGCGAAGGCCCTGGCCAAATTGGGTGTTTCTGATGGCGACCGTGTGGGCACATTCATGTGGAACAACCAGGAGCACATGGAGGCCTACTTGGCCGTGCCGTCGATGGGCGCAGTACTCCACACGCTGAACATCCGGCTGTTTCCAGAGCAGCTCGCATTCATCATCAACCACGCTGATGACAAGGTCATTATCTGTGACGGCTCCCTCATTCCCCTCCTTGCGAAGGTTCGTGATCAACTATCGAATGTTCAACACATCATCGTGTCGGGTCCCGGTGACCGGAGTCTGCTCGGCAACACGTTGGACTACGAGGAGCTACTCGCGAACGAGAAGCCCGGGATCACCTGGCCCGTCTTTGATGAACGTAAGGCAGCGGCCATGTGTTACACGTCGGGAACGACGGGCGATCCGAAGGGCGTGGTGTACTCTCACCGATCAACCTGGTTGCATTCGCTGGCCTCAATGTCGTCGAATTCCATTGGTCTCTCGGAGCGTGACCGCACACTCCTAATTGTTCCGATGTTCCACGTCAACGCGTGGGGAGTTGCCTACACGGCGTTCTTCTCTGGTTGCGAGATCATCATGCCCCAGATGTTCCTGCAGGGTGAGCCAATTTTGAATATGACGAAGACCCTTCGACCCACAATCGCGCTGGGCGTTCCGACCGTGTGGAATGACGTTCTTCGGGCCGCCGCCGCCGATCCGTCGGCCGATCTTTCGAGTCTTCGAGGAATCCTCTGCGGAGGCGCCGCGGTTCCTCGCTCAATGATCGAAACCTTTCAGTCCAAGTTCGGAGTGGAGGTCGTGCAGGGATGGGGAATGACCGAAACGAGTCCTCTTGCCGCTGTCTCGATCCCGCCGTATGGCTCGGACCCGGCCCACGAGGTGGACTATCGCGTCAAGGCGGGTCGCGTCGTGGCGGGTGTGCAGCTACGAATTGTGGATGACGCCGGCAACGTTCTTCCTCGAGACGGAAAGTCGGTTGGTGAGTTTGAAATTGCCGGTCCGTGGATCACGGGTTCGTACTACGGAGTTGAGGCGCCCGATAAATTCCACGAAGGTTGGCTCCGAACCGGAGACGTCGGCACCCTCGACGGCGAAGGCTTCATGGTTATCTCCGATCGCTCCAAAGACGTCATTAAATCTGGCGGCGAGTGGATTAGCTCGGTCGAGTTGGAGAACGAAGTCATCGCGCACGAGGGAGTCTTTGAGGCGGCTGTCGTCGCCGTTCCCGATGCTCGATGGGACGAGCGACCATTGTGTTGTGTGGTCCGAAACCCAGAGTCGCAGGTAACCGCTGAAGAGCTACGGGAGTTCCTCTCCAGTCGTGTGGCGAAATGGTGGATTCCAGAACGTTGGGCCTTCATCGACTCGGTACCGAAGACCTCAACGGGCAAGTTCGATAAGAAAGTGCTTCGTGCGGCCTACGCTGCAAGTGAGCTCGAAGTCGTGCAGTTCGAGTAGTGAGTGACGCATCCCGACTCCACGAAATCGCCGATGCGGTGTCCCAACTGGCCGAAGAGGTTGCTGACTTGACCCTGGAAGAGTTGCGGGCTCAGGCTCAGGGTGACGACACGGCCAAGACTCGAGAGAAACTGTTGGCCAGTGCTCGCCGTTCGCTGATGAAAGCCGAGCACTCCCTACGATCGGTAGACCGGCAGTAGTTACCACGAATTGATGAGGTCGATGAGCCCGCGTAGTTCACCATAACTGCGGCGATCAAACCGTAGGGACAGTCGGGCATAGTTGAGTGCGTCATCACTAGCCCTCTCGGCATCCGTCGGAGCAATCACTTCCATTGCGCCGTCGAGAGAAATCGCGCCATAGCGTGCAATTGCATCCGCCAGCTGCTCGACCGTTGGTGGCCGCTGCATGCGCAGGACCGCGCGTTCACCGACCATGCGAAATGAATGGTAGTTCTGATAGAAACTCTCGATTCCTGCGACCGCTTCCGACGGAGTGGTTGCGACGCAAAAGAGCCGCCGATCAAATTGACTCACGTAACCTCGGGCGCTGACCTCGTCGTCAATGAAGGAGAGGAGTGACGACCAAAACGTTCCCTCCGGGGTATCCATGAGAACGACGGGTGCGGGCGTGGCCTTTCCGTTCTGCAGCAACGTCAGTAGTTCAAAGACCTCATCGAGCGTCCCGAAGCCCCCAGGAAACGCCACGAATGCTTTGCTCTCCTTCGTCAGCGCTACCTTTCGCGTAAAGAAGTAGCGCATTTCCACGAGTTTGCCGTCGGAGGCGATGAACTCGTTCGCGCCTTGTTCGTGCGGAAGCTTGATGTTGACCCCGAAACTATTTTCTCGGCCCGCCCCTTCCATTCCTGCCGCCATGATGCCGGGCCCTGCTCCGGTCACGACCATCCACCCGCGTTCGGCGATGGCCTCTCCGAACTGCCGAGCGAGTTCGTAGAGCGGATCAGACGGTGGCGTTCTCGCCGAGCCAAAAATAGTCACCTTGAGTGTGTCGCGGTAGGGGGAGAAGACATCAAACGCCTCCACGAGTTCGCTGAGTGCCGTTTCCGCGATCTTTAAATCGAGGGTGTCGGGATCTTGTTCCGCCAGGTCGACAACATGGCGTAAGAGTCGCTCGATGAGAACTTGCCGCTGATGTCCTTGGGCTTTCGTCGACGTAATTGCCGCGAGGAGAGCGCCAACTTCGGCATCATGCATGGAGATGACCGTAGAGCGTATTTCGCTGGACCAGGGGGCGTCCGAGAGGGGAGACGAGTTCGGTCAACGTGCTCACGTCCATCTCTTGTCCGTGCTCGGCCCCCGCTGCGCGAGAGATATTTTCGTCCATCAATGTTCCGCCCACGTCATTTGCCCCCGCCTGCAAAATGCGACGTGACCCCTCGATGCCCAATTTCACCCAGCTGACTTGCACGTTATCGATAGAGGAGTGATAGAACAATCGCCCTACGGAGTGCATCAACAGCGTCTCGCGGAAGGTTGGTCCCTTCCGGGAACGACCACGAAGATAGATGGGTGTTGCCATATGAACAAACGGCAAGGGAACAAATTCGGTGAAACCGGATGTTCTATCCTGCAAATCACGGGTAACGCTCATGTGACGAACCCACGAGGCGGGATGTTCGATGGAACCGAACATGATGGTCACATTGCTCCGCAGTCCCACAGAGTGGGCTGCCTCGTGAACGTCCAACCACTCCTGACTCGAAATCTTGTCAGGGCAGAGAGTTGCCCGCACTTCATCATCGAGAATCTCCGCCGCGGTACCCGGCAGGGTCTTGAGCCCAGCATCGCGGAGGCGTTCAAGATAGGTAGTGAGCGAAACGCCCGAACGGCGAGCTCCTTCAAAAACCTCTAAGGCGCTAAAGGCGTGAATGTGGATACTCGGTGATCCGGCCCGAACGGCGGCTACGACATCAACGTAATAGTCACCGTCGAAGTTGGGGTGAATTCCGCCCTGGAGACAGACCTCGGTCGCGCCGCGCTGTTCCGCTTCCCGGACCCGATCCGATATCTCACTCAAGTCCAAGAGGTACGGGTCGCCACGGAGATTCAACGACAGTGGGCCCTTCGAGAAGGCACAGAACTTGCACTTAAAAGTGCACACATTGGTGTAGTTAATGTTGCGATTTACGACATAGGTGACGGCGTCACCAACGATCCGCCGACGGAGCTCGTCGGCAGCTTCGGCCACGGCGGCGACGTCGGCTCCACGGGCCGTAAAGAGAGTCAGGGCGTCGTGTTCACTGAGACGATCGCCATCGAGGGTCCTCGCCAGAATCTGTGAGATATGAGGTCGACTCGTACCCGTCCGGTACTCCGGTGGTGTCGCCTCGCTCCCGGAGTACCACGAGTCATCGCGTCCCAGGCCATCGCTATTCGACAGCTTCAGGACCGAGGGGAGTACTTCGAGATCCACATACTCGGCGTTTTGCCACTCGGGATAGACCGTCAGACGAGATACCAGATCGAGGTGGAAAGGGTCAATCTCTCGACCGAGTATTTCCACTGCGGGCCAGGCTCGTTCAGGGTTGACGTGGTCTCGCGTAACGGGCGAAATTCCCCCAAAATCGTCGATCCCAAAACGCACCAGTTCGGCAGGACTATCACTCAAGTTGGGAGGAGCCTGAAGGTGAATATCGTCGGGCAAAATCAGGCGAGCGACCGCGACGGTCCAGTGAAACTCCTCCGAATCAGCGGCCGGCCACGAAGACATGGCGGTTCGTTCTTTCGGTAGAAAATTCTGAATAATTACCTCTTGAACGTGACCGTGCCGCTCGTGTGAGTGCGCGATAGCGCTCAGGGCCTCAAGACGGTCGAGCCGTGATTCACCAATACCGACGAGTAGACCCGTGGTGAAGGGAATCCGAAGTTCTCCGGCGGCCTGAAGCGTCGCGAGCCGCCGAGCGGGCACTTTGTCCGGTGCGAGTCGATGAGCCTCGAGAGACCTCAGCGATTCAAGCATCATGCCCTGACTGGCAGTCACTCGGCGCAACTGTTCGAGTTCGTACGAATACAGCGCTCCGCAGTTGGCATGCGGTAAAACACCCGTGACATGAAGAATGGTGCGGGCCACTTCAGCGACGTAGTCGACTGTTGATCGATAGCCACGCGCGGCTAACCAGCGAGCCGCCTCGTCGTAGCGAAGTTCGGGCCGTTCCCCGAGGGTGAGAAGCGCTTCGGTGCAACCAGCGGCCTTGCCCTGTTCCACGATGTCAAGAATCTCCTCAATTTCCATGTACGGGGAGGGGAGGTGGGCGGGTGGCTGAGCGAAGGTGCAGTAGCCGCACCGATCACGACACAGTTTGGTGATCGGGAGAAAAACCTTCGGACTGTACGTGATGCGCGACCCGAATAGCTCTCGGGCACGCGCAAAGGCCAGGGGAGCCACGTCGTTACTCGATGCGTCGAGGTACTCCCGGCCGATAACTCGTCGAGCTTTTTTCACCGTCGTCGACATAGGGGCAGACTACCCAAGTTGCGACAGCAGGGCGATCAAGTCGTCGGCACTGGCGCACTCGATGCTTCTCACATTGCGTTTGAGATCAATCATGGCCCGGCGGTCACCACGCCACTGTGCGTCCATGAGGTCATGGAACGAATACGACCGCCCGGGTATGCGAACGGGTTCGCTCTCCGGTGGGACCACCATCTGGACCAACGAAATCTGCTCTGGACCGCCTTTGAACAGTTGGCCCGTGGAGTGGAGATAGCGGGGACCAAAGCCCGCTACAACGGTTCGCCCCTGCGACTGCAGGCGGTCACGGGCGGAACTCAATGCCGCGGTCAGACGTGGTTCCGGACGGCCAAAGACTTCGAGCGCGATGGGGGCTGAGTGCGAATTGACGAAATCTACTGTCTCGGCCGCTGATTCAGTTTCGCGATTGACATCGAGCTGGTGACTATCGCGGAGAATATCGAAGGTCATTCGCTTGGATCGCTCCACATCAGGTTGGTCGAAGGGGTCGACTCCCAATGAGACACACATCCCGACAACTCGTGCGTGGGTTTCTTGAATCGACTCCCCGGAGTTGCGCCGACCCGAAATCGGTATCACTCCTCGTCCGTTCTTACCCGTAGATTCCGCAATGAGCTGTTCTTCCCACAGTGCTGCCCAACTCGTCAGGGGATCGTCTCGCAGCGTCGCTGTGGGAATTTCATCGAAACTCATCACACTCTCATACCCACGCTCAAACGCGTCGCACCACGCCTCGGGCGAGATAGGCCACTCCTCTAACTGACGAACCGAAAGACCCGCGAGGACCGCTGGCACAAGACCGAAGACTGACAGAGCGGAAAACCGTCCTCCGGTAGTGCGGTCTCCGAGAACCACGGTTGAGTTCAATGAACGACCGAGTTCATGAAGCGATGAACCTTCATCGGTCACGATGGTGAGATCACGGGGGTCGAGTCCTCGGTCCAGTGCGTATGCCAAGGCGCAGACAGTTTCCACTGTTCCACCTGACTTTGAGGATGCGACCACGTTCACATCACTAAATGTCTCGCGCTGAATCACATCGGCGAAAGAAGTGTCGACAATCTCAACCGTCTCCACACGATTCGTCTCGAGGAGCATGCCGGCCCCGGCCGCGCTGCCACCCATTCCGAGTAAAACGGTCCGGGAATGACGAGGTTGCAGTAGTGCTTCCAGTTCGTGAATTAACGATGGAAGATCGTTGGGATGCCGAAGCCACCCGCACCGGAAGCTCGCTGAAGAACCGGGAATTTCGGCGAGGTCACCGGCAAGAATTCTCTGCGCCACGGCACGGGGATTCATGAAGTTAGGGCAGCTTGCTCGATACGGTGGCGAGGACGTCATCGTACGACGCCATAAAGGCGGCGACACCTTCGTCTTCGAGCTGCTGCGTGACCTTATCAAGATTGATGTTGTAGTCGCCCAGTTGATCGATTGCCTCTCGCAGGCTTCGACGGAGTGTCGAATCGGCGAGACGCGATCGCGACGCATCGCCACGTTGCGCGTAGATTTCCAAGGTTGGGTCAGGCATGGTATTGACCGTATGGGGCGCCACGAGGGTGTCCACATACAGGAGATCGTCGTAGGCCGGATTTTTCGTGGAAGTCGATGCCCACAACGGGCGTTGAACTTGCGCACCGATGCCGCGGAGACTCAGCATCGGCTCCGAATTGGCGTGCTCGAGGAATATCTCATACGCAGCTGCGGCCTGGGAGTTCGCAATCTCTCCTCGCAGAGTTGCGTCGGCGGGCAGCAACGGGTCTACGGCTGAGTCCACTCGGGAGATGAAGAACGACGCCACGCTCGCGATGCCACCGATGTCGAGACCACGATCCTGGGCCCGCTGAAGTCCTTCGACGTAGGCGCTCAGGACGTCGCGATAGCGAGCGAGAGAGAAAATCAAGGTGACGTTCACGTTGATCCCCCGAGACAGTGTCTCGCTAATGGCGGGCAGCCC
>CAXBRG010000039.1:0-8885 GCA_963977995.1 uncultured bacterium
CCCCACGAGTCCAGGCCGATGCGGCGAACCTTCCGTTTCGCTCCGGAGCGTTCGATGGTGTGACCTGTGGCTACGCTCTACGCAATTTCACCGATCTCCAAGGTGCAATTTCTGAGATGGCGCGTGTCACGCGCCCGGGCGGGCGGGTTGTTTTCCTTGAGGTTGCTAATCCCCGTAGTCGGCTCCTTCGCGTGGGCTTCACCGTCTGGTTCCGCGGCGTGGTGCCGCTGATAGGCGGTTTGCTGTCGAACCGCGGGGCCTACCGCTATCTCCCCAAGTCGACGGCGTACCTACCTACCGTTGACGAGATCATTGCCATGATGCGCGATGCAGGATTCTCCACCGTCCAACATCGAATGATTCTCGGGGGCCTCTCCCAACAGTTCACCGCCACGCGGGCCGCATGAAGTTCGTCGCTTCGGTTCTGCCGGCCGAACTCACCCAATCCGCAGTGCGGGAAGCTGCCCGCCAGGGATGGCTCTTGCAGTCAACGGGCGAGACACGATGTGGATTCGGAGGGGTTGCTCGACAAGTGGAGGTGTCATCACTCGAAGACGGGGTTGACGTACAGCACGTCTTCGAAGGACTCGTCTGCGAGCGTCGCGAGCTTCTCACGGGATTTGCCGCTGTTCCTTTTTCTCGTGCGGAGGCGTTCACCATCACCATTCCTCGGGTGACCGTCGTTCTTCGATCAGGCCAACCTCCCGTTGTTGTCCATCTCGAATCGGAGGACCCGTTGTCGTACATCACGACTTCGGACATCCCCATTGCCGCCCCACGCGCCATACGCCTTTCGTACGAGCCAGGGCCTGACGATTACGCGACGGCAGTCGCCGAGGCCGTTGAGCATCTTCGTCGTGGCGACCTCTCAAAGGTCGTGTTAGCACGAAGTTGTCAAGGGGAGTTTGCGAGCGATGTGACCGGTGACGCGATTGCGGCACGACTACATGACCTCGAACCGACGTGCACGATATATTCGCTGCCCGCGACGGATGGCTACCGCTTTGTGGGAGCGAGTCCGGAGTTGCTCGTCTCGCTCAGCGAGGATTCGCTGCTGTGTCATCCCCTCGCTGGAACAATCTCCACCGAAGGTGTTGGCGACACGTCGGCCTACGCCACATGGTTATTGGGTAGCTCAAAAAATCGCACTGAGCATCGATTTGTGATTGACGATATCGTGGACCGACTCGGAGCCATAGCGACCGAAGTCACAGCAGACGCTGAGCCTTCGATTGTGCGACTGAGATCGGTGACGCACCTGGGCAGTCGAATAACCGCTCGACCTTTGCCTGATGTCACGAGTATGGATGCGCTCGCGAGCCTGCATCCGACACCAGCGGTTGGCGGTCTCCCCCGACAGCAAGCCATCGAACTGATTGAAAAACTGGAGTCTCGCCCTCGTGGGGCCTACGCCGGTGCAGTTGGCTGGTGCACCTCCACCGGAGAGGGTTCGTGGTGGGTGGCGATCCGGGGTATTGCATTTCGGCGGCGGGAGTTCACTCTGTGGGCTGGCGCAGGAATCGTCGCAGAGTCTGACCCCATCGCCGAGCGCGAAGAGACACGCAACAAACTTGACTCAGTCATGCGCGCCATTGGAGTCGGTACGTTGAATTAAGAACGCGGGCTACGGCCCAAGGCTCTGGCGACACCCCACTTTGTCACCATCCAGAGAGCTTCGGTCACAATGGACCGTGACATTTTTGATTCGCCTTCGGTCCGATCCGTAAACGAAATTGGGAATTCAATAATCGTGGCTCCACCGGCGCGTGCACGATAGGTCATTTCAATCTGAAACCCGTATCCATCGGCGCGTACGGTTGCGTAGTCAATCTTCTCGAGTGCCGTCTTGGTGTACACCCGATATCCCGCCGTCGAGTCGGCCACCCGCAACCCAAGCATGATCGAGGCGTACCGATTGCCGCCCTTCGACAACAGAAGACGACTAGTGGACCACGATGGGATCGCGCCGCCCGGTACGTACCGAGATCCGATCACCACTTCGTACTCATGAGCGAGTGCCAACATTTCGGGCAGCACTCTCGGGTCATGGGAGAAATCACAGTCGATCTCGACACAGGCTTCGTAGCCGGCCTCCAGACCCCACGTAAAGCCGGCTCGATAGGCACTCCCGAGCCCACCCTTACCTGACCGGCGAAGAGTAAATATCTGGCCTAACTCACGGCCCACGGCTTCCGCCGCATCGGCCGTCCCGTCGGGACTGCCGTCATCCACCACCAAAACATCGCAAAATGGAACTACGGAACGCAGTGCCCGGAGCATCTTTTCGACGTTGGCAATCTCGTTGTAGGTGGGCAGAACTACTAGGGTCCGCATAGTCGTAATCTACTTCAGGAGCCGACAGCCTTGGTTGCCTCATGGAAGACGGGACCCACTGATGACCGATGAGAGTCCGAAGAAGCGCCATCGGATGCCTCGCCGTCTTCGCCTGATTTTGAGCGCCGTTGCTCTGATCTTTATTGTCGAGTACCTCGTTATTCCCCAATTTTCCTCCGCTCGCAAGGCGTTGCATCTCCTTCGCGACGTCAATCCGGTTCTCCTCCTTGCCGCTGTTGTCGTTGAGGCGTTAGCCATTGCGTCCTATAGCGAAATGACACGAGTGGTGCTCACACCTCACGCACCTCGTCGCTTCGACACGTATCGAGTCAACCTTTCAACACTCGGGCTGTCTCATGTGATTCCCGGAGGAACGGCGCCAGCGTCGGCTCTTTCGTATCGACTCTTCTCCGAACTGGGCGTACCCGCCACGTCGAATGGTTTCGGCTTGGCCGCCCAGGGGTCCAGTAGTGCCGTTGTGCTCAACGTTATGTTTTGGATTGCTCTCGTCATTTCGATTCCTCTCCGTGGGTTCAACCCCGTCTACGGATTTGCGGCATTGGCGTCAGTTTTCTTGATGCTCGCTTTCTTTGGGACAATCATTTTGATAACTCGCGGACAACGTCACGCCGATGTCTGGCTCCGGGCAATAGCCCGCCGATTGCCACGTGTAAATCCCGATAGCGTCACGCGACTCCTAGAACGCGTCGCCGAGCGCATCAAACTATTGACCGAAAATCGTGTCACTCTGTGGTCGACAATCGGGTGGGCCAGCGCCAACTGGTTGCTTGATGCTGCCAGTCTGTGGATCTTTATCTTCGCCTTCGGGACGGCCATCTCACCGATCGATCTGTTGGTGGCATTTGGACTGGCAAACATCCTGGCGGTGGTTCCCATCACACCGGCGGGTCTCGGCATCATCGAAGGAACATTGATTCCGACGTTGGTTGGTTTCGGTGTGCCACACAATCCCGCGATTTTGGCGGTACTGGCCTATCGATTCATCAACTTCTGGCTTCCGATACCGCTCGGCGGATTCGCGTATATGACCCTCGAATGGCGAAAACGAGATTAGATCTCGACTCGTTGCTCGCCGAGAGCCTTTTCCTTCAAACCTCGGTGGACGGAGGTATGCGTTACCGACACCATTCGACGCCAACGCCGATCCGTTCCCAAAACCCAGGAGAACTCGTCGTCGCACCACGACAGGTCGAAGGCATCTGTAACGACCCGTCGTGACGAGTCGCCTTTCAACGGCACCAAGACTTCAATACGCCGCTCGAGATTACGCTCCATCAAATCAGCCGAACCCATCAGAACGATGTAGTCCGAGGCGTTCTCTTGGCCAAAGATAAACAGCCGAGAGTGTTCGAGGAACTCGCCCACCACGCTCTTTACCGAGATGTTCTCTGACAGACCAGGAACGCCCGGTCGGAGGCAACAGAGCGTCCGAACGATAAGGCGGATAACCACCCCTGCTTGACTCGCGGTGTAAAGCGCATCGATAATTCGGGGGTCTGTAAGACCGTTTACCTTGATGTCGATACGTCCGCTTGAACCCTTGGCCATCTCGCGTTCAATTAATTGAATGATTGTTGACCGCGCCGTCACGGGCGACACCACAATCTGGCGATACGTCGCGTGACGGGCGAATCCGGTGAGGAAATTGAAGAGATCACCAATGTCTTCGGTCATCTCCTCGTCGTTGGTCAGCAGGGAAAAGTCCTCGTAGATTCGGGCAGTCTTGGAGTTGTAATTCCCAGTGCCAACGTGGGCGTAACGTCGAATAACGCCATTCTCACGGCGCACCACCAAGCAGGTCTTAGAGTGCGTCTTGAGGCCCATGACGCCGTACACGACATGAACACCAGCGTCTTCGAGGTGTTTCGCCCATTGGATATTGGCTGCCTCGTCAAATCTCGCCTTCAACTCCACGAGGGCCACAACCTGCTTGCCCGAAGCCGCCGCTCGGGTCAAGGCGCCGACGATTGGTGAGTCACCCGACGTGCGATACAGCGTCTGCTTTATGGCAATGACAGACGGATCGTCGGCAGCCTCATTAATAAAACTCTCAACGGAATCCGCAAAAGATTCATAGGGGTGATGAACAACGAGGTCACCTTCACGAATGACGTCAAAGATGCTCCGCTGTTCACCAATCTCCAACAGACGCGGAGGCGTGAGCGGAGCCCACGTCGGGAGCTTCAGATCAGGACGTGGGAGTGAACATAACTGCCACAAATCACCGAGTCCGAGCGCGTTCTCCGTCACGTAGACGCGCGAGCGGTCCAGCTCTAACTGGTCAACCAGCAAGGAGAGGTAGTCCTCGTCCATTGAGCGCTGAATTTCCAGCCGTAACGCCTTCCCGAAACGTCGGCGCCGAAGTTCCATCTCCACGGCGACAAGAAGATCGTCGGCCTCGTCCTCTTCGAGAGCAAGGTCCGCGTTACGAGTAATACGGAAGAGGTTGGCTCGGCCGGTGGACATTCCGGGAAACAGGAGGTGAAGGTTGTTGATGATGATCTCTTCGAGGAGGCACCAGCGCCCGCCTGCGGGAAGTTCTACGAACCGAGGGAGCGATCCGGGAACCTTGACGCGAGCGGCCCGTTCTTCTCCTGTTACCGGGTCAGTTACGGAGACCCCAACATTGAGGGAGAGATTTGATATTTGCGGGAAAGGATGGACGGGATCGACCGCCAACGGGGTCAGGACCGGATATACGCTTTCTCGAAAATAGTTTTCGAGAAACACCTTTTCGTCGTCACTCAACTCCCCGAAGGGGACGAGTGCAATCCCTCTTTCGCGCAAGTCGGGAAGAATCTGATCAGCAACGATTCGCTCGAGTCGCTCGGACAACGTGAGAACCCGCTCCCGTATGGCTTGTAGCTGCTGCAGAGGACGGAGTCCATCGACCGAGGGTGTTGAGATCTCCGCGGCGATCTTGTCCTCCAGGCTCACTACGCGAACCTGAAAGAACTCATCGATCATTTCAGAAAAAATCGCGACGAACTTACACCGTTCCAGAATTGGCAGTGTCGAGTCGTCGGCCAAGTCCAACAGTCGAGCCGCAAACTCCAATCGAGATAGTTCTCTATTGGAATATCTCTCGTGTCCAAATTCGTTCAGTGTGGGCATCTGGGTCTCTCTGTCGCAAAAAGTCTATTGCCACCCGATACGATGCTTTTGTGACAAATTCGGCACGAGAAGTCGAAACTTCGCACGACAACTCGCCATCTCGCCGGTCCGTGGAACTCGGCCTCTTGATCCTCGTCGACGTTGTTATCTCGGCATTGTATGTTCTCGCCTCCGTGGGTGCGAAGGGTTCGCTTCCCGCGACGCTATGGCTCTTCCTCATTGTCATTTTTGGTCTGACATACGCAATGCATCGGATGGTGCAGCGTTACGCACCCCAGTCCAATCAAGTCATTCTCCCCCTGGCGGCCTTCCTCAATGGCATCGGCTATGTAGAGATTTCACGATGGAACCCCACGAGGGCGCAGTACCAGTCAATGTGGATTCTGGTCTCCGCTCTCGCACTTGGTCTCTGCCTGAAGTATGTAAGACGGATTCGAGATCTCGACCGGTTTCGATATTTGACCCTCGTTACCGCCATCGTCCTGATGCTCTTACCTCTATTTCCTGTTATCGGAGTGGAGACCAACGGAGCGCGGCTGTGGGTTGGCATCGGTCCCGTCAGCTTTCAACCCATTGAAATTGCAAAACTTCTCCTTGCCATATTCTTCGCAAGCTACTTTGCCGTGAACAAGGAGATGCTGGCCAGTTCGACGCGAACAGTGGGGCGCAGGAATGTTGTTGATCCACGAATTTTGATGCCCATCGTGATGACGTGGGGCATCGCTCTTTTCGTGCTCGCAGTCGAAAATGACATCGGTTTTGCCATGCTGCTCTTCGCGCTGTTTCTGTCGTTGCTGTGGGTGGCCACCGGGCGCGCCAGCTATGTCGTTGGGGGTCTAGGACTGCTCATCGCGGGAGGAGTGGTTGCCTCCCAGTTCTTCTACCAAATTCACCAGAGAGTGAGCGTATGGATTGACCCCTGGAACGCCCATGCTTTCGAACATGGTGGGCGTCAGATTCTGGCGGGCTGGTTCTCTCTCTCGGCAGGAGGCCTCACTGGCACGGGCGTCGGTCTGGGTCAGGCCGGTCGGTGGGTCTCCGAAGTTTCATCGGACATGATTCTCACGGCTATTGGAGAAGAGCTTGGGCTTCTCGGCGTCGTCTTTCTCCTTGCGGCTCTTTTGTTGATCATCGCCCAAGGGTTCAAGATTGCCCAGCAGAGCCACTCAGATTTCGCTCGACTTACCGCAGTCGGCCTCAGCTGCATCTTGGGCTTCCAAACGTTTTTCATTTGCGCCGGAGTCCTACGGGTCTTACCACTGACCGGCATCACCTTGCCGTTCGTGGCCTACGGAGGATCGTCGTTGGTGGCGAACTACCTCGTCGTTGCCCTACTTCTTAAAATCTCCCAGGAAAATACGCAGCAAAAAATGGGCGGTCGAGTTCGCACTGATCTCACCGCCAACTAGTTCTGCGACGCTAAGACCTCAGGGGTGCACAGGATCGGTGCAGGAACCGTCTGTCGAACGGCAAGTGCGATCGCGTCTGATGCTCGACACGGAATCTGGATCCGACCTTGCGGCGTCATAACGTCAACCTCGGCGAAGAAGACATTGTTCTCCACCCGGAGAATACGAGCCGCAATTACGTCTGCCTTGGTCTGTCGGAGGTACTGAATAAATAAATCGTGCGTGTTGGGCCGCGGAGCCCACTGTTCGGTTACTGCTTGTGCAATTGAAATCGCTTCCGGCAGGGCGACGGGGATCGTGAGCGGACGCCACGGTTCATCCTCTTCTTGGAGGGTCACCGTCGCCATTGCGGTGGCCAATTCGTACGACACGGAACCAAGTGAGAGGACCAGAAACCTGGTCGCTTCCACCGACACGAATTCACTACTCGCTTCGTCCATTGCCATACCCTAACTTCCTCTTCGACGCGATACAGACAGCGCCGCACCAGCCGCAATAGAAAAGACGATGGCGGCAGTGCCGCCGTAACTGATCAACGGCAGAGGGATTCCTGTAACCGGCATTATTCCCATCGTCATTCCAATGTTTTGAAATGAGCTGTACGAGAAAAACACAAAAATACCGGCAACCATCAGACGACCGAACTGATCTTTCGCATCGCGCGATACCACAAAGAGACGGTAGGCAACAAACGTAATCAATGCCAACACGCCCAGTGAACCGATCAGTCCTAGCTGTTCACCAATGGCTGTAAAGATGAAGTCGGTACGCTGCTCAGGAACGTATCCGAGCGTGGTCTGAAGACCACCGAAAAGTCCAGTACCAAAGAGCCCACCAGCGCCGATGGCATTCTTCGCATTATTGACGTGGTAAATCAAGTCCGCGATGTTCTTGTCGTTCGAGTTTTGGTTGAGGAACGAAACAAGTCGGGCAACTTGATAGGGCTTGAGATAGCCGAAGTAAATAGAGAGCGTGGCAATTATTCCACCCACCACGCCCATGACAGCCATCATCCGTGGAGGAACACCCGCGACGACCACCATCACGGCAACAATCATGGTCATGATGATCGCCGTTCCTAAGTCTGGTTGAACCGCGATGATTCCCATGGGAAGTAATGACATAGTGATGAGACGCGCAACATCACGTTTACTGAGGCCTTCTGGGCGACGAGCTGCGTACGCAGAGGCCGCGAGGATAAGCCCGAGGACCGCAAACTCCGACGGCTGAATCTGAACGAAGCCAAAGTCGTACCATCGTTGCGCACCGAGTGCTTCCGAGCCGAAGAAAATCACTCCCCCGACACCAATGACCGATGCAACATACAACGGTGTGGCGACAATTTCGAAGCGACGAAAGTCGACACGCGAGACCACGGTCATCAGGACGAAGCCGATGGCGACCCACAGTGACTGCCGCTTGAGATAGTAAAGAGGGTCATACCCTGCGTGCTCTAACGCGGTGCGGGTCGCGCTGAAGATCATGAAGTCGCCGAGCACCGCAAGAGCAACAAAACCCACCACGAGTCCGCGATCAACCGACCCGGCACTCGACGACGTCAGTACGCCGCGCAGGTCCCTCATCCCTCCACCGCCTGTGTCAGTACTTCGATTGGGAGTTGCGTATCAAACCACCAGTCAAGTTGAAGCTTGGCTTGCCACAACAGCATGTGGAGGCCATTGGCCACTCGGTCGGTGAGCAACTGCTTTTCAGCCATCCACGGCGTCACTTCCGGTACATACGCAACGTCGACGTAGGCAGTGTGTGGCGAGACAATGGCCTCCGCCAAATCCGGCGTATCACCCGCCAAACTCAGAGATGTTGCGTTCACCACGAGATCCGCCCGTACCGACGGGACTCGCGTCACATTCACTCTCTTGTCGTGGAAGAGATCGTACGGCTCAATATCTCTTCGTACGACAACCTCAACACCTCCGATGCCGTGCCGCAAAAGCGCCTCGACAATCGACCGTGCTGCCGGTCCGGAGCCGTAGACGCAGGCAATCT
>CAXBRG010000040.1:0-8874 GCA_963977995.1 uncultured bacterium
AGTGGCTGGTCGCCGAGATGAGCAAGCGCTACAAGATCTTCGGCAAGTGCGGGGTGAAGAACATCGCCGGCTTCAACGCCAAGCTCGCCCGCGAGGCGGGCCAGCCGAAGCAGGAGGAGCTCCCGCTCTCGCCCGCGGAGCAGGCCGCCGCCACCGAGGCCGCGGAGAACGCGCTCGACGACGGGGTGGCGATCCCGACGGAGAAGCTGCCCTACATCGTCTGCATCATCGACGAGATGGCGGACCTCATGATGGTCGCGGCCCGCGACGTCGAAGCCAGCATCTGTCGCATTGCGCAGATGGCGCGCGCCGTGGGTATCCATCTCGTTCTCGCGACACAACGTCCCAGTGTCGATGTCATTACCGGCGTTATCAAGGCGAACGTGCCGAGTCGCATGGCGTTCGCGGTGTCCTCGCTCGCGGACAGTCGCGTCATTCTCGACCAAGCGGGTGCCGAACGTCTGATTGGCAAGGGCGACATGCTGTTGCTGACGGCCTCGTCCAATGTTCCTCGCCGACTGCAGTCCCCGTGGATCTCCGAGGACGAAGTGCGTCAGTTAGTGGCGGCCTGGACGAGCCAAGACGGACAGGTGGAACTCGTCGCCGAACTCGACGCCAGCGTGGGTGGTGGCGAAGCGGGCTTTGGCAACCTGACGGGTGATGAAGATGACGACGAAATGCTGCGCCAGGCGCGTGACCTCGTTATTCGCACCCAATCGGGGTCCGTGTCGATGCTGCAGAGAAAGCTACGAGTGGGCTTTGCACGGGCCGGACGTCTCATGGACATGTTGGAAAACGAGGGAACGGTCGCCGCGGGTGAGGGGTCGAAGTCCCGGCAGGTTCTCGTGACGCTCGAAGAGTACGAGGCGCGCCAGCGGCTCCTCTAGGGAGGCGTTGAGAGCGGGGGAGATGTGAGCGAACCGACTCTGATTCGCGGACGACACATTCCCGGACTGGACGGCATTCGCGGCCTGGCCGTCACGGCAGTCGTCATGCACCACCTCAGCCACCGATTCTTTCAGGGTGGATACGTCGGAGTTGATCTCTTCTTCGTTCTTTCCGGCTTTTTGATCACCGCCCTTCTCGTTGAGGAACATCAGGCCACCGGGACGGTGTCCCTGGTGGCCTTTTACATCCGACGCGCGAAGCGACTCTTTCCCGCTCTCGGGGGTGCCCTCGTGCTCACGGCCGGAGTCATCGTGGTGATGGGCCATTGGCACCCGACGATTCACGCGGGCACGGATCTCGCCACAACCCGCCGCAATATGTTTGCCGCCTTGTTCTACTTCGAGAACTGGATGCCACAGACTCTGCAAAATCCCGTAACGCACATGTGGAGCCTCTCGGTGGAGGAGCAGTTTTATATCGTCTGGCCGCTCGCTTTTCTCACGATTACTCGCACCGCCGCGCGGTGGCGACTCCACGTTACGGCGGGCCTGGCGGCCGTCGGACTCGTGCTGTTCCCACTCTCGACGCTCTTTGGAAATCATCCCTTTACCTACGGATCAACCTTTAGCCGGGGCGGCCAACTCCTAGCGGGCGCAACCCTTGCCGTGCTGTTGCAGTCGACCCGAGTTCGTGACGTCCTGCACTCTCGACTGCGACTCGCCGCGCCGTGGGCTCTCGTGATATTTGTGGCCATCACACAGAGCGCCCAGACCGGTGGTCTCGTTCGCTGGCCGCCGCTCTGGATGTTTTATTTTGGTTTCATTGCAGTGACTCTGAGTGCCGCGACCCTGATTGCGGCGAACGTGCTAGCACCCGACTCGGCCGTGTCGAAGATCTTTGCTCATCCGGTACTGGTTCACCTGGGACGTATTTCGTATGGCCTCTACGTCTATCACTGGATTGTCGTGTACTACCTCACGGTGGAGTCCACGGGCCTACCGTGGCTGATAGTTGACGTTCTGCGGGTCACCGTGAGTCTGGGCATTGCGGTGCTGAGCTATCGATACCTCGAGATGCCGCTTCGCCGACTGCGCTACACGGGCTGGCGGCGCGGTCTCGGACCCGTGGGTCTTCTTGTGGTAATCACCAGCATCGTGCTGGCGTCGACCCCGCGATTTGGAGCTCCGTACGGTGGTCCGACCCCGACGTCACCGGTGGTCGCCGGAGCGCTCCCTGATCGCATCGAAACGGTCGGGAGCCTCGATGCGGTCGGTACGGTTCACTCCATCTTGTTGGTAGGGGATGTGGCCATGCGACGTATCGCGCTGCCCTTTACCGCCGCCTTCGCCGGACAGTCAACCGTTCGGGTCGTCGACGCCACATCAGAGCCGTGGGGTGTGACGGCCACGAGTGGCGTTCCCTTCACGCGTGTCGAAGAGCGGACCAATATCAACCTGACGGCGTTCGGCGCCGCCACGATGGCCGCTGACCTGGTGGTGGTGTCATCAACGATTGGCGACTTCGCGACGGTGCGCTCCGACCCCGAGCGCTACAACGCCGCGCTCACGCGCCTGGTCTCGCTCCTGGTGGCGCAGCCACAGCACCCGGGCGTGGTGTTGGTGATGGGAGCACCCGTCACGATTACGGGCCAACGCCACGATCAGATCGCGACGCTACGAGTGAACGACACCATGCGCACACTCGCCCGACGCTGGCCCCAGCAGGTCATGGCCATCGGTCCGACGGCGATTTCACCCGGTGTCGCGCTGGCACCCGTTTTTGGTCCACCCAACAACGCACCGCTCGCTCCACGCTCCCAGTGGGTTCGTTGGCGGGCGCCGGACGGCCTCTCCCTCTGCCAACCGGCGGCGGTCCGCCAGGCGGCGGTGCTGCTGAGAGTGGTGCAGTCAACAACCGACGTCGCGGTCGCTGCGAACTACTGGCGTGGTGCGTGGACCGGGTCCGGAGTATTCCTCGGTCCGACGAGGTGTATTGCGGATCATCCGTAGCGACCTACGCTTGGACGGTGAGAGTTCGTGTCCCCGCGTCAACGGCCAACCTTGGTCCGGGCTTTGATGCGCTGGCGCTCGCACTGTCGTTGTACATCGAGGTGAGCGTCACACCGTCAGAGTCTCTCGAACTGACCACCACCGGCTACGGCAGCGATATCAGTGACCCGGAACGCCACCTCGGCGTCACTCTCGCACGTCAGATTGTGGGTCACGATCGTTTCCATCTGACCGTTCACTCCGAGATTCCGCTCGCCCGTGGCTTAGGGTCCTCCGCCGCCTTGGCCGTAGCGGTGGCCGCCGCCGCGGGAGATCCCGTACCACTGGCGGTGGGAATTGAGGTCGACGGTCACGCGGAGAATGCGGCCGCGTCGCTCCGGGGAGGCTTCGTCACCGCGAGCGTTGACAACGACGAGATCTTTGTGGCGTCACTGCCGTTGGACCCCGCGTTGCGATTTGTTGTTGTCGTTCCGGAGCGAGAACTCGCCACCGCGGATGCCCGAGCAGCTCTGCCGCCCCAATTGAGCTATCACGACGCGGCGTTTAATCTCGCGCGCGTCGCCGCCCTCACTGCGGGATTCGCTGATCACACGCGGCTGCTCGCGAGCGCAATGGACGACCGACTCCACCAGCGCCACCGCGCACCCTTGCTTCCCTTTGCGGACGAGCTCATGGAAGGAATGCGCGACGCCGGCGCACTCGGGGCCTGTTGGTCGGGTGCGGGCTCCACGATGCTCGGGGTGGTGACGGAAGCGACGGCGACGGAGGTTGCCTCCCACGCCCGCGAGATTCTTCACCGCGTGGGCGAAGCTGGCGACGTGATGGTCGTCGATGCGGACCGCGTCGGACTTCGCTTTCTGTGATGTTGTCGCGAATCGCGCGACCTCCGCGCACACCCGCACTCGCGGCGAGCATGGTGGTACTCGGCGCGGTGGCGGTGCAGTGGTCGGCCGCCCTCGTCGACCCCGTCTTTGCGGCGATCGGTCCCGCGGCGACCAGTTCGTGGCGTTTTCTCATCGGCGCCGTGGTGCTCTTACTCGTGACGCGACCTCGAGTGAGGGGCTTTACTCGGCGACAGTGGCTCGCCGTGCTGGCGCTCGGTCTCTCCACGGCGGTGATGAACCAGACGTTCTTTCAGGCGATCGACCGTATCAACCTCGGTACGGCCGTGGCCATTGAGTACATGGGCCCCTTTCTCGTCGCGGCACTCGGGAAGCGCTCGTGGCGACACTTCGCGTGGGTGCTCCTCGCTCTCGGTGGCGTGCTCCTGCTCGCTCATCCGAGCGGCACGGTGAGCTGGACGGGACTGTTCTTCGCGGGCTGCGCCGCTGCGGGTTGGGCCGCCTACGCCTACGCCTCCCACTTTGCGGGCGACGCCACGTCGGGATTCGACGGCTTGGCCGTCGCCATGGCGATAGCGGCCCTCGTGACCTTTCCGTTGTTTCCTCACTCCGTCGCAGCGCTCGTTGACTCTGGACTCGTGCCGCGCATGGTGCTGGCGTCGCTCCTGGCGGTCGTGATCGGCTTTGGAGCGGAGATGCAGGCCCTGCGGGGGCTACCACCTTCGATTGTCAGTGTCTTGCTCGCCGGTAATCCGGCCGTGGCCTTTGCGGTTGGCTACATCGTCCTCGGTCAACCCATCACGGCCGCTGACGTCGTCGGCACGCTGTGTGTGGCGGCGGCGGGAATTGCCGTGACGCGCGACGCGACGAAGGACGAGGCTTCGGCGCCACCGACCCCCGCCCCGTAGAATTTGGGGTATGTCGGCGCCGAGAACGTTTGAGATTCGCACCTTTGGGTGTCAGATGAACGAACACGACTCGGAGCGCCTCGCTGGACTCTTGCTGGCTGACGGCCTAGTACCGGTAGCCGATGGCGACGAAGCGGACGTCGTGGTCCTGAACACCTGCACGATTCGGGAGAATGCGGACAACCGTCTCTACGGGACGCTCGGTCACCTGAAGGCGGTGAAGGACCGCAAGCCCGAGATGCAGATTGCCGTGGGCGGTTGCATGGCCCAAAAGGACCGCGAGGGCGTGTTGGCTCGTGCGGGCTGGGTCGATGTCGTCTTTGGCACTCACAACGTGGCGAACGCCCCCGCGCTCTTGCGTCAGGCCCAGTTGGATGGTCCGCAGGTCGAGATCTGGGACGCCCCCGACCCCGAAGCCGTCGCCGACATGGCGCCCGCACTCAATGCCGTGCGCGAACTGCCGTGGGCGGCCTGGATGACGATTCAAACGGGCTGTAATAACTCGTGCGCCTTTTGCATCGTCCCGGCGGTGCGGGGAGGGGAGATCTCGCGGCCCTTCGATGACCTCATTACGGAAGCGGCGATGTTGGCGGCCCAGGGCGTGACCGAAGTCACGTTGCTCGGTCAGAACGTGAACTCCTACGGCCGCGATATCACCAAGCGCCGCCCACTCTTCGCCGATCTGCTGCGGGCCGTCGCGGCGGTGGAGGGAATCGAGCGGGTGCGGTACACCTCGCCGCACCCGAAGGACTTGCGACCCGAAACGATTGCCGCCATGGCGGAGACACCCGAAGTCTGTCCGCAACTCCACTTGCCGCTGCAGTCGGGGAACAACGAGATCTTGACCGCGATGCGGCGTGGGTACACCGCCGAGCGGTTTATGGAAAAGCTCGCGGCGGCGCGGGCGGCCATCCCCGACCTCGCGGTGACGACCGACATCATTGTGGGCTTCCCCGGTGAGACGGAAGCCCAGTTCGAGGACACCTTGGCGATCGCCGCCGAAGCCGAGTTCGACTCGGGGTTCTCCTTTATCTACTCGCCCCGTCCGGGGACGCGGGCCGCCGAGATGACCGAGTCCTTCCTACCCGACGACGTCATTACGGAACGCTTCTTGCGCCTCAAAACAGTCCTCGATCGCAGCAGCTTGCGTCTTCACGAGGGCCGCGTCGGACGAATCGAAGAAGTTCTCGTGGAGGGGGTGTCGCGTCGTGACGAAGGTCGCGTCTCGGGTCGCACTCGACAGGGCAAGTTAATCCACTTCGCCCCGCCGGCCGACGGACTGCGCCCGGGATCGTTAGCTGCGGTTCGCGTGGACCACGGCGCTCCGCACCACCTGCTGGGCTCGTACGTCGAGACGCTGCGTGGACCGCGCCACAAGATTCGTATTCCACTCACCACCTCGTGAGCGAACCTCGCGTCATCGCCATTGTCGGTTCGACGGCGAGTGGGAAGAGCGACCTTGCCCACCACCTCGCTCGGCACTACGGCGACGTCGAGATTCTCTGCGTGGACTCGATGACGGTGTATCGGGGGATGGACATCGGGACGGCGAAGCCCACTCGGGCCCAGCGTGACGAAGTTCCCTATCACTTGTTGGACTTGGTGGCGTCGCACGAACCGTTCACGGTGGCGGAGTTTCAGCGCGTGGCCCGTGCGACGCTCGATGACATTGCCTCTCGGGGCCGACGGGCCCTTCTCGTCGGTGGAACCGGGCTGTACTCACGGGCCGTGATCGACAACTTCGACATACCCGGGGAGTTTCCCGAGATTCGAGAGCGCCTGAACTCCGAAGCCGCTCTCTCACTCGCCTCGCTCTACGAGCGAGTCGTGCAGCTCGACCCGACGGCGGCCGCCAAGATGGAACCGACCAACGTGCGACGTATCGTCCGCGCTCTCGAAGTCATCGAGGGGACCGGCCAACCGTTCTCGTCCTTCGGCGAGGAGATGCGCTCGTACTTCGACACTCCCATACCTCAGGTGGGCCTCGCACCGCCTCTCGAAGCGATCGACGAGCAGATCGCCCTTCGTCTCGATGCGTGGTTGGGGGCCGGACTCATCGAAGAGATTGAGGCCCTGCGCACGAATCCACTGGGCTGGTCGCAGACGGCCGCCCAGGCAGTGGGATACAAGGAGTTCCTTCCGTATCTAGAGGGATCCTCGACCCTGGAGGCCTGCCGCGATGCGGCCGTGTTGGCGACGCGGCAGTTGGTCCGCCGACAACGTCGCTGGTTCCGACGCGACCCCCGCATCACCTGGTTCGACGAGATGGAGTCGGCCGCCCGTCACGTGGCGACGTGGTGGGGTGCCCCGTCGAGCGGCGTGGGAAACTAGCGCCATGGTCCGACAGCTGCAGAAGTGGAACGGCGCCGGCAACGACTTTCTGGTCGACGTCGCACCGCCCTTCGACCTGGCGGTCTGGACCTCGGAGCGAGCGGTCGCCGTGTGTGATCGACACCACGGACTTGGAGCCGATGGTTTGCTTCTCGCCGCTCTGGACGGTGACGTGGTCACGATGACTCTCATGAACGCTGACGGCTCGATTGCGGAGATGAGTGGCAACGGAATTCGTTGCCTGGTCGCGGCCGTTCGCCGTGCCACTCATGCCACGTGGCGCGAGCTTTCCGTCATCACACTGGCCGGTCCACGCACGGTCACTCTGGAGATGACGAGTGACACGACGGGTCACGGCACGGGTCTGATGGGCACCGTGACGCTTCTCGACGCGCCCGAAGGAAGTCTCGGCGCCGCGGACGTCGGCAATCCTCACGTCGTGATCCTCGATAACGACTCGTGGACGATGGCGGACCGGGAGCGGGTGGCCCGCGCAATGCAGGCAGCCATGCCCACGGGTGCGAATGTCGAGTTCGTGACGATTCAGCATCCGGCCCGCGTGGCTATCAAGGTGTACGAACGCGGTGTCGGCTGGACCCAGGCCTGCGGCACGGGTTCGGTGGCGACGGCGGCCGTGCTGCACTCTCTCGGACTTACGGGACCACGGGCCGTCGTGGAAAACCCCGGGGGCGAACTCATCGTGTCGCTCGACGGGTCTCAGGCCACCCTGGGCGGACCCGTGACCTTTGAAGGCGACATGGAGTGGACTCTGTAGGTGACCTACTACCCATCCACCCTGATCGATCGCTCGTTTCGAGAGCGCATCGTGTTGGTCGGAGTTATTTTCCCCGACACGTCGGCCGAAGCGTTGGATCGAGAGCTCGACGAACTGGCGCTTCTCGTGGACACCGCGGGAGCGGACGTGGAGGCGCGCGTTATTCAACGACGCGATCGTCCCGACCCCGCGACGTTTCTCGGCTCGGGCAAGGTGCAAGAACTCAAAGAGATCTGTTTGGCCGTTGATGCCGACACCGTGGTCTTTGACCACAACCTGTCGCCGGCGCAGCAGCGCAACCTGGAGAAACTTCTCGGTCGCACCGCGATTGATCGCACCGCGGTAATTCTCGACATCTTCGCTCAAAATGCCCGTAGTCCCGAGGGCAAGGCGCAGGTGGAGCTGGCTCTCCTTCGATACCGACTCCCGCGACTGCGCCGAGCTGGTGGATCTCTCAGCCAACAGGCCGGTGGAATTGGAACACGAGGCCCGGGTGAAACACAGCTCGAGGTCGACCGCCGCCGGTTGGTGTCGCGGATGCACAAGCTCGAGCGTGAACTCAAGGAAGTGGAACGCACGCGAGAGTTGCAACGGCACAGTCGCCAACGGGGTCGTCACCGCGAGGCGACTCTCGTGGGCTACACCAACGCGGGGAAGTCCACGACGCTGAACGCTCTCACCGACGCCGGCGTGCCGGCCGAGAATCGGCTCTTCGTGACGCTCGATCCCCGCACACGCCAACACCAACTACCCGGTGGTGAAACCGTGCTCATCACCGACACCGTGGGATTCATCTCGAAGCTGCCCCATGAACTCGTGCGAGCCTTTCAAAGCACACTTGATTCGGTGCGATTTGCCGATCTGTTAGTGCACGTCGTCGATGGCTCCAGCGACCAGGCCGAAGAACAGATTGACGCAGTGCGCGACGTTCTCGCCCAGATTGGAGCTGGCGAGGTTCCCGAACTCGTGGTCTTTAACAAGGCCGATATCGACCCGAGCTGGACTCGTGAGCTCGTGTTGCGCCATGAGGGCTCACTCGCCATTTCGGCGCTCTCGGGTGAGGGCGTCGAAGAACTGGTAGCCACCATTGGTGATCGTCTTCGTTCGGGGGACCGCATCGT
>CAXBRG010000041.1:0-8633 GCA_963977995.1 uncultured bacterium
TTACCGCGGCGAGCTGCCTCATAGGCCAAATCGAGAGCCGGGAACGCGTCACGGCGCGGCGGCTCAAAGGTCAGGGTCGTCGCTTCGTCGAAGGACAGCCGCCCCCAGCCGTGAGGGAGGCGGTGGGGCAGGCCGAGGCAGTAGGCAATGGGGAGACGCATGTCGGGATGTGACAGCTGTGCCAGTGTCGAGCCATCGACGTACTCCACCATCGAATGCACGATGGATTGGGGGTGCACCACCACGTCGATGCGACCAACATCGATTCCAAACAGCGCGGAGGCCTCGAGAACTTCCAAACCTTTGTTCATCAGGGTTGACGAGTCAATCGTGATCTTCGGACCCATCGTCCACGTGGGATGCGAGAGGGCGTCGTCAATCGTGACGTGCGCCAAGTCCTCGCGACTCGTCGATCGAAAGGGACCGCCACTCGCCGTGAGTATCAAGCGGGCGACGTCGGGGTACCCGTTCGCTGGTGACGCGCCCGCCAAACACTGGTGTATTGCGCAGTGCTCGGAGTCGATGGGAACGATGTCGGTGTGCCGGACACGCCGTACTTCCTCCACGAGTGGGGCGGCGGCCACGAGCGACTCTTTGTTGGCCAGTGCGAGACGACGACCCGCGCCGAGAGCGGACAGCGTGGCCGTCAGTCCGGCGAATCCGACCACGGCGTTCACTGCAATGTCGGCCGACGCCGCCACCGCTGCGAGCCCCTCGTCACCGATAAGAACAGTGGCGTTCGGCAGTTCGCTCGTGACACGTCGGGCATCGTCCTCACTGCGCACGGCAATGGTCGACACGCGAAACTCTCGGGCGATCGCAATGAGTTCGTCGACGCGTCGGCCACCCGCGAGTCCCGTTAACTGCAGTGACATCGGTTCGCGGCGCAGAACATCCAACGTCTGTTGTCCGATAGATCCGGTGGCTCCGAGCAGCGCAACGGTTCGCGTTGTCGACACGACTAGCCGATGTTCAAGATGTGAGCGAGGTAGTACGTAGCCGGGAGAACGAACAAGATGCCGTCAATGCGGTCTACCAATCCACCGTGGCCCGGCAGAATCGCGCCCATGTCCTTGATGCCGAGCGATCGTTTGACGAGCGACTCAAAGAGGTCACCCATGGGTCCCACCACCGAGGTCACAAGGGCCAACGCAATCGCGCCGCCCACGGACCACGGATGAAGGAACGGTAAAAACACGGCGCACACGATCACCGTCACGAGGGCACCGCCGACCAACCCTTCGACGGTCTTGTTCTGCGACACCGTCGGTGCCAACTTGCGACGACCGAGAGACTTGCCGACGAACAAGGCACCGGTGTCATTCGCCACGGCCGCGACGAGAGCGCCGAACAAGATCCCGAGACCGTGACTCTCTTTGAAGTTCACGGGTGAAATTGTCAGCATGGCAAAGTTGCCGAGCACGCCAATCCACAAAAACCCCATCATCGTCAGGGCAACTCCATCGAGCATGTCCATTCGCGAGGGTGTGGCGAGGAACCACAGGAAGGTTGCCGTTACCACCATGAAGATGATCAACCCCAGGGCCGTTTCCCCTCGGTTATACGAGGCGATGGCCAAAATGATCGTCCCCATGACGCCGATCAACGTGGCCGGTCGGGTTCCCGCCATCCGATACGCCGCGAACAGCTCAGCGATCGCCGCGGCGAGCGCCGCGGTGACGAGGACCGCCACAGCAATGGCCCCCATCTGAAAGATGGCGACTAGGGCGAGTGCGGCGATGACGCCCGTCACGGTCGCCTTGCGAACATCCTTTTCGGGTGCGGGACGTGTCGAGCGATGGCGCAGCAGTTTTTGGTCGGCGTGGCGAAGACGCTCCGCGCGCGTCATCGCACGAGTGGGAGCCACGACGGGCGCCTCCTCCGCCTCGGTCACCTCGGTCGTTGAACTCTCCGACGCGTCGGGAGGGGCGATGACCTGCGTAAAGGTTTCGTCGTGCACCGTGTAGTCGACTTCACCCTCACGCCACACGGGAGCTGGAATCTGCTCGAGGGGATCGTCGCTCGTGGCGACATCGTCACGTTGTAGCACGGAGGGAATCTGGCCCGTCGGCTCTTCGGTCCAGTGGGGCAGTTGCGTGTCGGGGTTGACGACGGGTGGTGGTGTCGGGACGGGAATGCCGGCGGCTTCGGCAGCCACCTCCGCCCCACTGATAGTGACCCGAGGGTCGGCCGGACGAACCACCGGAATCTCCCCCGTGGGGAGATCATCGGGAGTCGTCCCCTCAAACTTCAAGGAGTTCCTGTTCCTTGTGGGACAGCAGACTGTCGATGGCGGCGACTTCGTCCTGCGTCATCTTGTCCAAAATAGTCTCGACTCGCTTGATGTCGTCGGTCGAAATTCCGTTCTCTTTTTCTTTTTCCAGTCCGTCGAGTTCCTGGCGGGCGTGGCGTCGAACTCCGCGAACGGCAACCTTGCCCTCCTCGGCCTTCGTTCGCACAATCTTCACGAAGTCTTTCCGGCGCTCCTCGGTCAGCGCGGGGAACGACAGGCGAATGACGACGCCATCGTTGGAGGGGTTCAACCCCAGGTCGGCGGTCGTAATGGCCTTCTCGATAGCGGCCATCGCCCCCTTGTCGTAGGGAGAGACAACGAGAAGCCGGGGCTCGGGCACCGAGAAGTTCGCCAACTGCTTCAGCGGGGTCATCGTGCCGTAGTAATCGACCTCGAGGTTCTCGACGAGGGCGGAGTTTGCTCGGCCGGTGCGAACGGCAGAAAATTCGCTCTTGACGTGGTCGATCGCCTTCGCCATTCGCTCGCGGGTATCCGCGAGCACGAGTTCGATCAGTTCGTGCTCCATTACCGAACCAGCGTACCCACGGCCTCCCCCGCGAGGGCGCGACGCAAATTATCCGGTGCCATCAGGTCAAACACACGAATCGGCAGACCGTTGTCCTTGCAGAAGGTGATGGCAGTGAGGTCCATCACGCGAAGTTCCTTTTGAATGGCCTCGTCGAAGGTCACCACGTCATACTTCGTCGCCGTCGGATCCTTCTTCGGGTCCGCGGTGTAGACACCATCAACGCCTCCATGCGTACCCTTCAAGACGAGTTCGGCCTCGAGTTCGGCAGCGCGTTGGGCGGCCGGGGTGTCGGTCGTGAAGTACGGGTTACCCATGCCCGCCGCAAAGATAACGACCCGGCCCTTTTCCAAGTGGCGTACTGCGCGTCGGCGAATGTAGGGTTCGGCGACTTGATCCATGTTGAGAGCCGACATCACGCGACATTGACGACCGTGGTTCTCAATGGCGTCTTGCAACGCGAGTGCGTTAATCACGGTGCCGAGCATTCCCATGATGTCGGAGTTGGCGCGATTCATTCCGGCGAGTTCGCCAGTGGCGCCGCGCCAGATGTTGCCACCGCCCACCACCATGGCGAGCTCCAGATCGCCAGACGCCGTCGCCGTCGCAATCTCTGACGCCAGGAAGTCCACGACCTTCGCGTCGATTGTCTGATCGCTGGCCGACGATGCGAGGGCCTCGCCAGAGATTTTGAGGACCACCCGACGCGCCATATGAACTACGCCCCGATAACGACCTGGACGAACTCGACGAGCGTGGCGCCGCCGAGCAACTGCTCAATTGTCTGCTTCTCGTCTTTGACGTAACTCTGCTCGAGAAGGACGCGCTCTTTGAACCAGCCGTTCAGGCGACCTTCGATGATCTTCGGCAGAGCCGCCTCAGGCTTGCCTTCGTTGCGACTGATCTCTTCGAAGGTCGCACGCTCGGCGTCGACATCGGCGGCGGGTACTTCGTCGCGCGTCAAGTAGGCCGGCTTGGCAAAGGCGCAGTGCACGGCAATGTCGTGCGCCAGTTCACTTGAGCCGCCACGTACTTTCACAATGACGGCGTTCACGCCACGACCGGCTTGCTGGTGAAGGTAGGTTTCGATGACTTCGTCGGCACCCGCGGTAATGCGCCGGACGGTACCGACTTCGATGTTTTCCTTCAGTGTCGTGAGCAGCGTCTCAATACGCGAGGTGAACTGCGCCACCGCACCATCACCGTCGGTCGCGACGGCCGCGGCCATCTCATCGGCGAGGGTCACGAACTCCTCTGACTTGGCACCGAAGTCGGTCTCGCACTTGAGCTCAACGACGGCCGCACTGTCGCCGTCCTTCACGACCGCGACGCAGCCTTCGGTATTTTCGCGGTCGGCGCGCTTGGCCGCCGACGCCAGTCCCTGCACACGCAGCCACTGCACCGAGGCGTCAAAGTCGCCATTGTTCTCTTCGAGGGCGCGCTTTGCGTCCATCATTCCCACGCCCGTTGCCTGGCGGAGAGCCTGCACATCCTTCGCGGTGATAGCCACCGTTATCTCCTTCGTTGTCTGTCGTTCTGTTTGTTGTGATTAGGCGTTGGCGACCCGCGGACGATTGGCGGCGACGAATCGACCCTCCACCACGGCATCCGCGATGACCCGGCTCAGCAGAGCACCCGATCGAATCGCGTCATCGTTTCCGGGGATGACGTAATCGATGAGGTCGGGGTCGCAGTTCGTATCGACCACGGCGACGACCGGGATGCCCAACTTGCGAGCTTCGGTCACAGCGATGTGCTCCTTCTTCGTGTCGAGCACAAAGATTGCGTCGGGGGTGCGGTCAAGTCCCGCAATACCACCAAGGTTGCGCTCGAGTTTCTCGAGTTCGCGACGGTGGCGGAGAGCCTCGCGCTTGGGCATGTTGTCAAAGTCGCCCGCGTTGTTCATGGTGCGTAGTTCCACCATGCGCTTCACGCGACCGGCCACGGTCGAGAAGTTCGTGAGCATTCCGCCCAACCAGCGCTGATTGACGTACGGCATCCCACACGCCGTGGCGTAGTCCGCAATCGGACCCTGGGTCTGCTTCTTCGTACCAACGAACAAGATGATGCCTCCGTGCGAGACGAGGTCGCGGACGTAGGCGTAGCCCTCCTCAATTCCCACGAGGGTCTTGCGCAGATCGATGAGATAAATACCGTTGCGCTCTCCCAGAATGTAACGACGCATCTTGGGGTTCCAACGGCGAGTCTGGTGTCCGAAGTGCACTCCGGCGTCCAGCAGCTCTTTCAGTGTGACTAGCGCCACGATGATTCCTTTCGTTCGGTTATCCACCCCGACCGAGCGCCGAATTCTCGGCGACCGTACGAAAAGTCGGGTGAGACGTTTACGCCCGCCACTCTGGAGGGCCGAATTATCTTAGTCGGTGCGCCACGCCTACCCCCGAGGGTGGGTGGAACGATGCACTTTCTGGAGCCGCGACTTGCTGACGTGGGTATAAATCTGGGTGGTCGTGAGACTCTCGTGTCCCAGTAGTTCCTGCACCACGCGCAAGTCGGCGCCGCCTTCTAACAGGTGTGTGGCGTAGGTGTGACGGAGTGCGTGGGGGTGAATGTGTCCCTTCCCCACCCGAAGAACGAGAACCCGGCGTACATCGCGGGGCGTCAGTCGCTTACCCCGGCGATTAAAGAAGACGGCGGAACCGGGTGACTGCGCGGTGACCAGAGTGCTTCTCCCCGACTCGCGCCAGCGCTGCAGGGAACGAAAGGCGGTTCGGTGAAGGGGAATCATTCGTTCCTTGGAGCCCTTCCCCAACACGGAAATCACGCCAGCGGCATCGTCCAGGTCATCGAGATCAAGTCCACAGAGTTCGGAGACTCGAAGTCCGGCACCGTAGAGCAGCTCACAGATTGCTCGGTCGCGAAGAGCGATGGGGTCGTCGCCCCAGTCGGCGTCGAGGAGTTCGTCGAGTTGCTCGCGAATCACCAGCTCGGGCAACTTCTTGTGGGGTTTCGGCGCACTGAGCCCGGCGAGGGGGTTCCCCTCCACGTCACCTCGTCGAGCGAGAAACGTGAAGTAACTCCTCACGCTGGCCGTCCTGCGGGCCACACTGGTGCGTTCATCGCCCCGACGAACCTGCATCGCCACAAAATCTTGCCCGTCGCGACGCGTCACGGTCTGCGGCCCGGTGTGACCCCGCGCATCGAGGAAATCAACGAACGACTGGACATCGGCCCGATAGGCCCGGCGAGTGCCCGGAGAACGGTTCGCGGCCTGAAGGTGAGTGGCGAACTCCTCACGGAGCCACGGATCAGGGGTGCGACGCGCCATACCGCAAGGCTAATAACCACTCGTCACATTTCCACGGCGTTACTAGCATTTTGTCGTGGAGCGAATTTTGATCATTGAAGACGACGATCGGATTCGCCACGCCCTCCGCTTGATGTTTGAGGGCGAAGGTTTTGAAGTGGATGTGGCACCCAGTGCCGAGGAAGGACTCGACGCCTTCACTCGACACACTCCGTCGCTCGCCATCATCGACTTAATGCTGCCTGGCGCGAGTGGCTTTGACGCGTGCGCGACCATTCGTTCCAGCTCCGACATTCCCGTGATCATCGTGAGCGCACGGGACGATACGTCCGACGTCGTGCACGGCCTCGAGTCGGGGGCCGACGACTACGTCACGAAGCCCTTCATCCCCAGGGAGTTACTGGCCCGTGTCCGCGCTCACCTACGTCGTCGTCCGAGCTCAAACGCCAGCTTCAACGTGGGAGCCGTGCGCGTATCCCCCGACGAAGGAACTGTGACGGGCGCTGACGGTGCACCCATCCACCTCACCGCTACGGAATTTCGCCTCATCGTCGAACTCGCCAATGCTCGAGGTCGGGTGCTCTCACGCGAACATCTCCTCGAACACGTATGGGGATACGACTACTTCGGAGATGGTCGGCTCGTCGACGTCCACGTCCGACGACTACGAACCAAAGTTGAACCCGACCCCGCAGACCCCGTGCACATTCTGACGGTCCGCGGGACTGGGTACAAGTTGATTGTCTGATGTCCGGCGTCAGTCTTCGCCGTCGCTTCACTCGCAACTTTGCCGTTCTCGCGCTGGTCGTCGCATCGCTCTTTGCCGCCCTCACCTACGTCGGCGTTCGTCACATCGTGGTGACCTCGCGCCAGTCGTCTGACCTCCAGCAGGCCTACGTCAACGCCGCCCTGGTACGTCAGTCCATTCGCGATGGTGTGTCGGGCGTGCCGTCGGTTCTCTCGTCGCTCGATACCGCCACGTTGTCCACTTCCTTCGTACGTATCGGATCCACGTGGTTCGCCGGAAGCGGTGAGGCCTCTCCCGAGTCGCTCCCCGAGTCGCTCCGATTGACCCCGCTACGCCAGGTTGCTCGACAAGTCGTGATCACGAATGGACAGCCCGTTCTCGTGATTGCGGTACCGCTGTCGTCCGTGGGGGCCACCTACTTCCAGCGACGCGTTCTCACGGACGTGAACTCCACTCTTGTGCGACTCCTCGGCGTCCTCGCCTTAGGTGCGGCCATCACGACGGTCGTCGGTGCCGTCGGGGGACGACGGGCGACACGTCGCGCCGTGGCGCCGCTCGAGGAGACCGCCGCCGCCGCCCGCCAGGTTGCGAGCGGTGACCTTGCCGCGCGCCTGCCCCTCGGAGGGCGCGATGACGAAGTCGCCCTGTTGTCGCGAGCGTTTAACGAAATGATCGACCTCCTGGTGCAGCGCCTCGAACGCGATGCGCGTTTTGCCGGGGACGTGAGTCACGAACTACGCAGTCCGCTGACCACCCTGTCCATGACGACCGAGCTCCTCCGCGCTCACCGGGACGAGTTGAGCCCCGAAGCTCGCGAAGCGCTCGACCTGCTGGCGGGCGACGTCCATACCTTTCAGTCGCTCGTGGAAGATCTCTTAGAGATGGCGCGCAACGACGCCGGTTCCGACTCTCTCGTGATTGAACAACTGGGTGTTCACGAACTGGTTCACCAGTGCGTACTCGCGGCGACGCGTCGTCACCACCTCCCCAGTACCACCGTGATTGTCGCACCGACGGCGTTGTCGACTCGCGTCGCCGTCGACCGACGCCGGTTCGAGCGCGTCATTACGAACTTGCTCGAAAACGGTTATCGCTACGGCGGTGGCACCGTCTTGATCCACGTCGCCCGAATCGATGATCGAGTGGAGATTGATGTGGATGACGATGGTCCCGGTATTCGGGTGAGCGATCGCGGGCGGGTGTTCGAGCGTTTCTATCGCGGGGCGAGCGCGGGTGCTCGCGGCGACCAGCGTGGGAGCGGGCTCGGACTCGCACTGGTCGCCGAACACATTGCGCGCTTTGGGGGTACCGTCGAAATTCTCGACGCCCCGCTCGGCGGATGTCGCGTTCGTCTCACACTCCCGGCCACGGGCGAGGAGTCCCCGTGAAATTCCGTCGTGTCGTCGCCATCCTTCTCGGAGGCCTACTCCTCGGGGGGTGCACACTCGTACCGACTGACGCCGCGCCACAGTCGGTGCCACCTCGCGATGTTCCGTCAGGTCTCTTGAGTGGACAGCCCGTCGAGCGAACGGCTCGCGTCACTCTCTACTTTCGAACCAGTGGGGGTGACATTGTCGCCCGCGCCACAACTCTGGACGCCCCCGTGGGGCTACGCATCGTGCTGAGTGCCCTGGCCGCGGCGCTCATCCAGGCCAAGGCGGCTTCGACCCAGCTCGAGGAGCAAAACAAATCCCTCGAGGACCGCGTGGCGGGATTGACCAAGGAAAACACGACGGCCTCCGTCACGGTGAAACGCCTTCAGGACGCCCTCGACGTGGAGAAGATGAGATCGGAAGAGCGT
>CAXBRG010000042.1:0-8625 GCA_963977995.1 uncultured bacterium
CGATTGGCGATGTAACTCGACGTTGCCTGGCGATCGGCGACGAGGACGACGCCCGTGTCACTCCGTAACGCCACCACGGTCGTGGCGTGTGGGCTGAGGCGAGCATCTCCTCCCACGACTGGGGAAATGTTCAACTCCTGAAGGAGTGCGATGAACGACGGACCCGGGTCGTTCGTTGCCGGAAACAGGGGAAGCCCCATCACTCCCCACCCTTCTGGACGTAGTTGCGCACGAACTCTTCGGCGTTGTCTTCGAGAACTTCGTCAATCTCGTCCAACAGACTGTCAAGATCGCTCTTCAGCTGGTCGGCCCGAGCAGTGTTGGTAGAGACCTCCGCCACCTCAGTGGTCGCCTCGGAGGGGGTTGTGGATCGTTGAACCTGTTCACGTTCTGCCATCGGCGTTACACCATTCCTAGTGAGTGCAAGAGTTCGGCCGCCGAATCGCTGGAATCAACGAGATTCGCCGTGAGGGCGGCCGTACCTTTCAGTGGGTCCATCATAGGAACTCGGTGTAACGGGTCCTCCCCCAGGTCGAAGACCAGAGAGTCCCAGTTGGCGGCGACGAGCGAATCTCGGAACTTCTCCACGCAGCGACCGCGGAAATAGGCCCGAGTCTCTCGAGGCGGCTCCCACTGTGCCGCGTCGACCTGTTTGCTGGTCACCAACTCTCGAAGACCCGCCCGATAGGCCAACGACTTCTCGGGGCGAATGTCGTGATACTGCAGGTCGATTGCGGCGAGTCGGGGGTCGTCGGGAGCGAGGTCGTAGCGATCCCTCATGCCGTCGATGAGGCGCAGTTTTGCGACCCAGTCAACGCGATCGGCAACGATCTCTCGGTTATCTCGCACGCCATCAAGTAGTTCTCGCCACTGGCGAAGAATCTCTCCGACCTCACCGGCGGAGGCGACTGATTCGCCACCACACGTATCCACGTAATCAGCGGCGAGTTGCCACAGTTGGTCCTGATAATCCCATGCGGTCCGACGAACACCGTCGTCGCACTCAAAGGCGACACGCAGGGTGATGTCGCACCCAATCTCGCGAATGGCCCGAACCGGAAATCGGGGCAGCGCCGGAAACCGCTCAATACCCAGCTCCTCTAATGCCGACAGCAAGAGAGCAGTGCTGCCCAGCTTCACGAACGTGGCGGTGTGGCTCATATTTGCATCACCGGCAATGACATGAAGTCGCCGGAAGCGGTCTGGGTCGCCATGGGGTTCGTCGCGAGTGTTAACGATCGGGCGCTTTAACGTTGTCTCTAGTCCCACTAACTCTTCAAAGAATTCACTTCGCTGGGCGATCTGGAAGGTTGGGGCGATGTCGTCTAGTACTTCGGTCTCCCAACCGACCTTGCCCGCACCACAGAAAATTTGGCGCGAGAGAAAGTGGACGGCCATCGACTGAACGATGTGGGAGAAATCTACCGTTCGACTGACAAGGTAGTTCTCGTGGGTGCCGTAGGAGTTGCCCTTTCCATCGGAGTTGTTCTTATAGACAACGAGTGGCCGACCCTCTAAACCAAGCGAGTTGGCAATCGCAACCGCGCGCCGGAGAACCGACTCACCCACCACGTCATACAGAACTGCCTCAAGCGGTGTGCGGCACTCCGGCGACGAATATTCGGGGTGTGCATGGTCGACGTAGAACCGCGCACCGTTGGGCAGTACGGTGTTCGCGAGATGGGTCTCAATGAGGGGTGCGACTGACGTGAGGAGCGGGATGTTGCGAGCATCGGCGTCCGGAGATTCGTCGGCGAAGTCCCAATTGATAGTGCGTTGACCATTGCGTGCAAACGCGTTCACGACGTGACTGGACGCCAGTACCGGATCGCCGTCGGGACCGCCCGAGATTCCGTACTCCGTCTCGATTCCGAGAACCTTGGGAATCGCCATGCTTAGAGGTACTGCCCGGTCCCGACCTGCTCAATAGAGCGTCCGCCCTGTGGCTCCGCACGGTCGTCGTGGATGAGAGTGCGGATGAAGACAATGCGTTCACCCTTCTTTCCGGAAATACGTGCCCAGTCGTCCGGATTAGTGGTGTTCGGGAGGTCCTCATTTTCGCGGAACTCTTGACGTATTGATTGGAGCAGGTCGTCAAGTACGAGACCTCGAGCACCACCGGCGATCTCACGCTTTACCGCGGACTTCTTCGCACGCCGGACGATGTTTTCAATCATTGCTCCCGAGGCGAAATCCTTGAAGTAGAGAACTTCCTTGTCACCACCTCGGTAGGTCACTTCAAGAAATCGGTTGTCGTCATCGACGCGGTACATCTCCTGAACGGTGGATTCGATCATCGCGGAGATCGCCTTGTTTACTTCCCCGCCACCAAGGTCGCGAACCACGTCCTCCGACACGGGAAGTCCCTCGTGCAGGTAGCGCTGGAAAATCTGTTGCGCGGCCTCGGCGTTGGGGCGCTCAATCTTTATCTTGACGTCGAGCCGCCCCGGCCGAAGGATGGCCGGATCGATCAGGTCTTCGCGATTCGTTGCGCCAATCACAATGACATCGCGTAGTGATTCCACGCCGTCAATTTCCGCGAGGAGCTGCGGAACGATCGTCGATTCCATGTCGGACGAAATTCCGGTGCCACGGGTCCGGAAGAGACTGTCCATTTCATCAAAGAACACGATGACTGGTACACCCTCCGCCGCCTTTTCCCTCGCACGTTGAAAAACCAAACGAATCTGACGTTCCGTCTCACCCACGTACTTGTTCAAAAGTTCGGGTCCCTTGATATTTAAGAAGTACGAGCGAACATTGGTGTTGCCCGTCACCGTGGCCACTTTGTGCGCCAGTGAGTTCGCGACGGCCTTGGCGATCAACGTCTTTCCACAGCCGGGCGGGCCGTAGAGAAGAATGCCCTTGGGTGCCGGGAGTTCATAGTCGGCGAAAAGGCGGCGGTGCACATATGGCAACTCCACGGCATCGGTGATCGCCTCAATCTGTTCATCAAGACCACCGACGTCGCCATAGGTGATATCCGGGACCTCTTCAAGTACAAGTTCTTCGACCTCTTGTCGAGCGAGTTTCTCCACGAGAAAACCAGAACGCGAATCGAGGAGAAGCGCGTCACCGCTACGAAGTGTCACATCGTCGAGGCTTTCGGCTAGTTCAGCCACCCGCTCCTCATCACCGCGTCCGTACACGAGGACTCGACGGTCATCAAGAACTTCCTTTACGGTGACAACTTCGCCGTGCCCATCGGCCTCACGAATCCCAATCACGGTGTAGGACTCGTTTAGCACGACTTCGTCACCACGGTGCAGTTGACCTGGATCGAGGCTCGGTGAGATTGCCACCCGCATTTTGCGTCCCCCTGCCACAATGTCCACCGTCCCGTCGAAATTCACGACCGAAAACGTTCCGTAGATGTTGGGCGGTTGCGTCAGACGTTCCACCTCTTCGCGCAAAGTGGCAAGTTGCTCGCGTGTTTGCTGCAGGGTGATCGTCAGTTTCTCGTTGTTCGTGCGGTACTGCGATACCTGGCCTTGCGCCTCTAACAGGCGCTCCTCGAGAGTCTCGATCTGACTGGGGCTAGGGTGCGCAGAACGGAGCTGGTCCAACTCCTCCAGGGCAGACCGCAATTCGGCGGCCAGTTCGTCGACGGTCTTATCACCCATGGGGGTAGCGTACCCATCTTGTGGGTGCATCGCCAGCGCAGCGTGGTGCGGTGTTGGCGTGAAAAGCCATTAGATTGACTCAAAACCTTCGTGGAGGCATTACATGCGCGTATGGATTGACCAGGACCTGTGCACGGGAGATGGACTGTGCGAGGAGATTGCTCCCGCGGTATTCACCCTGCTCGACGATGGCTTGGCGTACGTGAAAGAAGGTAGCGACGTCAAAAATAACCCCGGTGGTAGTCAGGGGTTAGCGGTGGTTCCCGCAGAGCTCGAAGAAGCCGTTGCCGAAGCCTCAGAAGAGTGCCCCGGCGAATGCATCTTCATCGAGCGGGACTAATCACCTTCGGCGTCACCGGCCTCGGCACGGATGTCAACTTTCTGGAGTATCCGGCGCGCTGACGTTAGGAATCCGGTGTGAGCAACCATGCGATGATCAGGTCGCACCGAACGGTCCGTAACGTGCCACGTTCGTCGTAACACTTCGACAGTCTCCGCCAATCCGAAAAGGTGCTTGGTGAGTGTCTCGCGAAGTAGTTGGGTTTGGTTAATGGTCGGTAGGTACGCCAAGAACGTTCCGCCCGGTTTGAGGGCCTGCTCGGCGTGCTCAACGACCTTCCACGGCTCGGGCATATCAAGCAATACGCGATCAAAGTCGCTGCCGTCGATGCCGAGAGTGACGTCGCGAATATGAATGTCGTAGTGAATGTCGGATCCCAACATCGCCTCGACATTGATGCGAGCCCGTTCGGCAAAGTCTTCGCGGATCTCGTATCCCGTCACATGAGCTCCTGCCCGCAACAGTGTCATTGAGAGCGCACCGGATCCGACGCCGGCCTCGAGCACTTTCATGCCTGGACCAATATCGGCGGCGAGGAGAATCGCGCCGAGGTCTTTCGGGTAGATGACTTGCGCACCTCGCGGCATCTTGAGGACTACGTCGGCCAGCGTGGGGCGTAGAACAAGAAACGGCCGATTGGTATTTCCTACAACCGTGGCGCCCTCCGTTAATCCGATGATGTCGTTGTGCGCCACAATTCCCGCGTGCGTGTGAAATGAGGCGCCGTCACGCAAAGTGACGAGATACCGCCGATCTTTCTGGTCAATGAGCATGACGCGTTCGCCCAGCTGCAGTTCACTCACCACTACCCCGTCTCCTCTGCTCGACGCGCCGAGTCTCCATGTGTCGCATCATCCACGCCAGACCGGCGACCGCCCACCACAGCCATGACGCTCGACGACGGGCGAACCGAAGGGCAACGGCAATGACGGCGGTGAGAGCACCTCGTACCACGGTTAGCGGCCGCGCCGTCCGCGACGTCGTCCCCAGGCGTAGGCCATGAGAGCGGCAAGAAATCCGACAGCGGCACCTGGTGATTTCACATTGGTTGATCCGTGAGTGCGTTCCAGTTCGGTCATACCGATAAGACGTCGAATCTTTGACTCCAACTCGTCACGGGTGCTGTGAAACTCGGTCACCGCTTTCCCTTCACTCCGATACGACGACGGGCGGGCCCCGAACTCACCGTGCGAATTGTGAGTGCCACCACTGAAGTCGCAACGATGGTGACCAGCAAGTACGGCAACCACGACAACGAGCCGTGAAATACATGAGACATGCCGCGAAGTGAGCCGACGATTAAGAGAATCCCTCCGATGCCGACGAGGATGGAACCGAGGCATCCGAAGGCCGCGTAACGCCCCAGCGCCTTGACGGGATCGACGGTCTGTTCTTTCACGTAGCGGACTGCCGTGGAGCGAACATCGTCGATATCGCGGGCGAGCGCCTGACCGTTCAAGAAGTCCCTGATTTGACCGAACTTCACAGGACGAGCCTACCTAAGTTCGATCGCGAACGATGTAAGAGGACGTTGCCGCGGCCACCACCTGACCATCAGAGTCGCATACACGTCCTTCGAGGAAGAGTACGGTGCTCCCCGCGTGGGTGGTGGACGTCTCGCAGCGCAACATCGTGCCAACGCGCGCGGGTCGGAAGAAGGACACTTTCATCTCGGCGTTGGCCACATTCGCCTTACGCCCCCGTAGCGCCGTCACCGCACTGGCGCCCATGGAGGAGTCCAACATGGCGGCTAAGAAGCCCCCTTGCACGATGCCGGCCGGGTTGGCGAAACGCTCATCGGCACGCATCTCCCATACCGTGGCACCAGGAACCGATTTGTCCACGCATCGGAGACCAAGGGTGAGGTCACAGTTCGGTGGTACTTGCAAAGACATGCCCTAAATCTACCGAGATAACGCGATTTCATCACAGAAATCACTACTCTGACGACGTGAAGTCGGTGACCTACCATCACGCCACCACTGTCGAAGACCGTGCGATTCGTGAAATTGTTGGATTGGCAATGGACGCCCCAGCTCACGCAAAATCGGGTCATCCGGGAACCGCTATGGCGTTGGCGCCGCTGGCTGTCACTCTGTTCTCACGGGTTTTGCGACACAATCCGACACAGCCTCAGTGGGTGGATCGTGACCGATTCATCCTGTCGTGCGGACACGCATCGATCCTGCAATACGGCATTGCACGGGCGTTTGGCTACGGCCTGTCACGCGAGGACCTCCAGGCGTTTCGCCAACCCCACTCCCGCACACCAGGTCACCCCGAGGTTGGAGTGGCACCCACCGTGGAAGTCACTACAGGGCCGTTAGGTCAAGGTCTTGCCAACGGTGTTGGCATGGCGATTGCCGAGCGCCTACTGCGCAGTCAATACGGTGCCGGATTGGTTGACCACCGGACGTGGGTGATTGCCGGCGACGGCTGCATTGAAGAAGGTATTAGTCATGAAGCGGCCTCACTCGCGGGCTCACTCGGACTTGGTCGCCTCAACGTCATCTACGACGACAATCGCATCACCATTGATGGCGCTACCTCGTTGGCCCTTGCGGACGATACGGCTGCGCGATTTCGAGCGTATGGCTGGCACGTCATTGAGTTGGGCGAAGTGGCGAATGATGTTGAGGCGTTAGAGCGGGGGCTCATTGCGGCTAAATCGAACGACTCGCAACCTACATTGCTTATTCTGCGAAGTCACATCGGTTTTCCTGCCGAGTCAATGATGGATCGCCGCGAGGCTCACGGATCTCCGTTTGCATCTGACGTCATTGCGGCCACGAAGTTGCTTCTGGGCCTAGACCCCAACGTCGCCTTCAATGTTGACGAGCAACTGCCTGGCGACATGGTTGATTCCTTGATGTCGCAAAAGGAAGAGTATGCCGCCTGGGAGGCACGCCTCCGAGCGAGCGGAGTGCAGGGTGTGGCGCTGCTCCAACAGTTGGAGACATCAGGTGTCCCCGACCGAGACTTTCCTCTTGACACCCAAAACTACGAACCAGGCTCGAAGGTTGCGACCCGAAAGGCTCTGCAGCGGCTGATGGACGCGCTCTCGCCCCACAGTGCGGGTCTAGTGGCGGGATCTGCCGATCTCACTGACAACACGGGCGTTGTACTACCTGAAAAGGTTGCGCAGACAGCAGAAACACCTGAAGGTCGGCAGGTGTACTACGGCGTTCGTGAATTCGCCATGGGCGCAGCGATGGTTGGCATGGCGCTGCACGGCGGCGTCCGACCGGTGGGTTCGACTTTCTTTGTGTTCTCTGACTACGTTCGACCCGCGGTACGTTTAGCTGCCCTCAGCGAAGCGGCCTGCACGTTCGTCTTTACACACGATTCCGTCGCTGTTGGCGAGGATGGTCCCACGCATCAACCCGTGGAGCACCTTGCCGCCTTACGGGCAATGCCAAACCTCCACGTGGTCCGACCGAGCGACGCCAATGAAACGGTGCGACTGACAAAGACACTGTTATCGAGTCAGAATCGCGATACGAACGCCCTGATACTTACTCGCCAGGACATTCCCGTTTTGTCGGGCGAGGCAGCGCAAGCGAGCGAGCGGGATGCAACGCGAGGTGGGTACGTCGTTCGTGCCGGAGACAAGCCAGTGGCGACCGTCTTCGCCACGGGATCTGAGGTTCACGTAGCACTGGACGCCGCGGTCAATCTGGAAGCCGCGGGCATTTCAGTTCGCGTGGTCGCACTCCCGTGTTGGAAGTGTTTCGACGAACAGCCCCATGAGTATCGAGAGACCGTAATGCGACGAGACCTACCGAGTGTGTCGATTGAAGCTGGCTCGACTTTCGGATGGGCCAAATTCGCTGACCACTCGCTCGGAATTGACACATTTGGTGTATCCGCTCCCGGTGAGTTCGTCCTTGACTATTTCAATATGACGGCGGCGGCGGTTGAAAATGCCGTGCGAAGTGCGATTGGGAGATAAATGACGCGTCTCGATAGCCTCTATCTGGAACACGGTCAGAGCGCATGGGTTGACAACATTCGACGCGACTGGATTGAGGATGGAACACTCCAAGATCTCGTCGACCGTGGTGTGCGTGGGGTCACTTCAAACCCTTCAATTTTTGCAAAAGCGCTCTCAACGACAACGGCTTACGACTCCCTCGTGGGCGCACTCGGGCTGTCGGATCCCGAGCAGGCCTTCGAGGCCCTCGCCGTCTCCGACGTTCGAGATGCCAGCGCGATTCTTCGCAAGGTGTTTGATGCCTCTCAGCGAGAGTTTGCCGCTGGTACCCGGCTCAGTACCGACGGGTTTGTTTCGCTCGAGGTAAGCCCGCGTCTCGCTCACGACACTGATGGCACAGTTAGGGCGGCAGTGAGGTTGGCCAATGACCTCCCTGACTTTCGATCAAATCGCATCCGGTTGGAGGTTTGCGATCATCGACCTGCCAAAGTGCTATGATTGCGCGCGAGAGGATGCAGATGCACGGCGTTGAATTCGAGTTTATGCGAGACCGCGCATTTGTCGCGGGCGAATGGATTGACGCTGACGATGGGAAGCGGTTTCCCATAAGAAATCCCGCCGACGGATCTCAGCTCGGTACCGTTCCGTCACTCGGTCGCGCTGAAACCATGCGCGCGATTGCCAGCGCATCGGATGCCCAGAAGGCCTGGCGGCATCAGACGGCAAAA
>CAXBRG010000043.1:0-8462 GCA_963977995.1 uncultured bacterium
TCAAACGGTTTGACGAGGTAGTCGTCCGCACCGGCGTCGAGGCCTTCGACGCGGTCGTTCACGGCGTCGCGCGCCGTGAGCATCAAGATGGCCACGTCGTCGCCCGCCCGTCGAATGCGACGACATATCTCTAAACCATCGAGGTCGGGTAACTGCAGATCCAACACAATGGCGTCGGGGCTCGCGATTTGGAAGGCCCGCAGCGCCGAGGTGCCATCGGCGTACGACGTGATGTCGTAGTTCTCCATGCGAAGCGCTCGTGAGAGGGCCGTCACGATGGCGGGATCGTCGTCCACAATGGCAATGTTGAGGTGCTTCTCCGTCATTGGCTCGTCATCTCCGTGCGTTCTCCCACGCCTCTAGTATTGACTGTCCGTTGTAAGAGAACGTGAGCGTTCTCTAAGAATCGTTGAAGATTCACGGCGGTGGCGGGTAGTTCAATTGGCAGAACAACGGGTTTTGGTCCCGGAGGTTGAGGGTTCGATTCCTTCCCCGCCAGCCAGAGTGTCGGTCCTTACGAGGGCAGAAGTTCGGCGACGAGTCCTCGGACTCTCGCTTCAATTTCGTCGCGAATCACACGAACTTCATCAATCGTTTTTCCGGCCGGGTCGGTGAGCTCCCAGTCCACGTACTTCTTCCCGGGATACACCGGACAGGCGTCGCCACATCCCATGGTGACAATGACGTCGGACTCGCGGGCCATTTCGTCGGTCAGCTTCTTCGGGGTATTGGAGCGAATGTCGATACCGACTTCCAACAGAACAGAGACCACCGCGGGATTGAGTTGTTCGCCCGGGGCGGAGCCGGCCGAGATCACGCGGATGCGATTGCCGGCGATGCGCTCCAAAAATGCGGCGGCCATCTGACTACGTCCGGCGTTGTGCACACATAAGAACATGACTTGCGGTTGCGTCATTGGAATTCTCGCGCATCATCAATGAGGTATTTGGCAAGTGTGACGCCGAGGACGCCACCGACGCATTGGGCGGCAATGAAGGGCACCACGCTGCTCGGCGCAATCCCCGCAAAGGTATCGGTGAACATGCGGCCAATCGTGATGGCGGGATTCGCGAAGCTGGTGGACGAGCAGGCGAAGTAGGCGACCCCGATGTACGCGGCCACGGCACCCGGCAGTGCGTCGTCGCGCCGTCGTCGCACGAGAGCCGTAATCACAAAGAGCAGTCCGGCCGTCGCTACGACTTCAGAGACCAAGTGCGCCGCGGTGGTGCGAGTGTCGCGCGAGAAGTCGATGGCGGGAAGTGAATAGGTGAGATTTGCGGCTATCGCACCGGTGATGCAGCCCAGAGTTTGGATTGACCACGTGAACCACGTGGTCGGATTTCCCCACTTCTTCCGTCCCACGGCACTAGCGGTCACAATCGGGTTGAAGTGAGCCCCAGAGATGGGACCGAGTATGAGAATCAGTACGTAGAGGGCACCGGCAGTGGCCAACGAATTGCATAACAAGGCGAGAGAATCCAAGCCCATGGACATTGCTTCGCCGATGTGACCTGATCCAACGACGACTCCCGTGAGGACTGCCGAACCCAGAAACTCACCAATCATCGACTTCGTGTGCCCAGGACTCAGGTGGGACTTCTCAGCCATGGAGTAATCCTCGCAGAATGTCGGCCAGAAACAATGGAGCATCGCCCTGAATTGAATGTCCGGCGTTGTCAACTTCAATGACGGTTGCGTCGCTACGTCGACGGCGCAGCTCAGCCACGTCATCGTTGTCGACCACGGAACCCTTGGCCATACCTCTGATCAAGGTGATTGGTACGGGGATTTGTTCAAGGGTGGCCCAGAGATCTCCCACGGGCTCGGCGGTGAGGGTGGCGGGAGCGTGTTGTTGATGACGCCACACCCAACTGCCGTCGTCGCGTTGTAGAGCGTTGTGCAAGATGCCTCGACGAAGCGAGGAGACGGAGCGGGTGGGATTGAACTGAATAGTCCTTTCCAGCAACTCGTCGAGACTCGCGAATGTCTTGGGGCCGTTCACGAAGTCGGTGATGTGTTTGGCCTTCGTGTGATTGACACCGGGTGTGATGTCAATCAGCACTAAGTGTGAGACGCGTTCGGGTACCAAAGATGCGGTGACGATGCTCGTGAGACCTCCGAGCGACATGCCAACGAGCGGAAGACGCGCACCGATTGTCTCGAGAACGGTGGCGAGGTCTCGACCGTGGTGCACCGGTGCTGAGAGTCCGTAGGGGGAGGGGTCGGAGTGGCCGTACCCCGGTAGGTCCACGGCAATGAGTGGTTCCTGCAGGGCGATTGCGACCGTGTCGAAGGTGTGGGCATTTTGTGCCCCGCCGTGAATGAGAACCATCGATGGCGCACCATCGCCCCACCGCAGGGCGCTGATCGAGCGCGTGCCGTCGGTCGAAAAGCTCACTCGAGCCACCGGTGGTACGGGGACGGTGAGCCCCCACTCCTCTCGGTTCTCGTCGAAAGAACCAAACTCGTCGTAGGGCACGCGGGACATCACCCGAATCGTACGCCGAAATGGTAGAGATGAAGGTATGAACGAACCGATTTGCGTGGTCATCCTGGCCGCGGGTGAAGGAACTCGGATGAAGTCGGCTCGTCCCAAGCCCCTGCACCACATTTGCGGTCGACCGATGGTCCTTCACGTCCTCGACGCCACCTCATCGTTTGATGACCTCGCAGCCACGGTGGTGGTGGTCGGCCACGGCGCGTCATGGGTTGAGAAGTCCCTAACGGAGCGCGCGGCGGCCTCGACCAATCTCCACTTCGTTGAGCAGCACGAACAACTCGGTACCGGTCACGCCGTTTCAGTGGCGTTGCCGATGGTGAACGACGTTCTCCAGAGTGCTGACGGTCACGTTCTTATCGTGCCCGGCGATACGCCGTTGTTGCGAGCGGCGACCATCCAATCGCTCATCGATACGCACGTCGCCAGCCAGGCCGCCGTGACGGTCCTGACGGCGACGGTCGACGACCCCTCCGGCTACGGCCGAATTGTGTACGGGAAAGACGGTCGCATTGCTCGCATCGTCGAAGAACGCGACGCCACGGATGACGAGCGCCGGATTAGCGAAATCAATACGTCCATCATGGTTGTTCGCAAGAGCCTTCTCGGACCGGGTCTCCGTCTGGTGGGACGGCAAAATGCACAAAACGAGTACTACCTCACTGATCTCATCAGCGTTCTGCACGACGGCGGTCACATCACGACGTCGTATCGCCTGGCCGACTCGCGAGAGGCGGCCGGTGTCAACGACCGCGCGCAGTTGGCGTCGGCGGAGAAGGAGTTGCGGCGTCGTATCAACGATCGCTGGATGCGACGGGGCGTGACAATGTGGGATCCCGCGACCACGTACATCGATGCCGATGTCGTTTTGAGTCCCGATGTGTCCCTCCTGCCGGGGACGATTCTGAAGGGTCGCTGCGACGTTGGCGAGGGTGCTCAGATCGGTCCCCACGCCTATCTCGTGGATTCAGACGTCGGGCCGGGAGCGACGGTGGGGTCCGTGGTGGCGACTGGCGCCTCCATCGGAGCCGACGCGCGCGTGGAGTCGTTCAGTGTGCTCGGCCCGGGTGTGGTGGTGGCGCAGAGTGAACATCTCGCGCCACACACCGTCCGATCCCTCTAAGCAACCCTCACGCCTGAACTACGCTGTCGGCGTGCAGACACCGACGACTCGCCGGATGGTTATGGTCACTGGCCGAACCCACCCTTCACTCGCCGAAGACATTGCGTCCGAACTCGGCATCACCCTCTCGTCAATGCAGATTCGTGAGTTTGCGAACGGTGAAATTCACTGTCGATTTGACGAGTCGATTCGCGGTTCTGATCTCTTTATCGTGCAGACGCATTCACGACCCGTCAACGACTCCATCATGGAGCAGTTAGTGATGATCGATGCGGGCAAGCGCGCATCGGCGAAGCGCATCACCGCCGTGATTCCTAACTTCGGTTACGCCCGACAAGATCGAAAGTCAACGGGTCGCGAACCCATCTCCGCGAAACTCCTCGCCGATATGTTGCAAATGGCTGGCGCCGACCGCGTCTTGACGGTAGACCTGCACTCTGGTCAGATTCAGGGCTTCTTTGACGTGCCCGTAGACCACCTCACCGCCGCCCCGGTGTTAGAGAACTATCTGCGACAGCTCCCTCGCGTGCAGGACCTCGTGGTTGTCGCCCCCGACGCCGGTCGAGTGAAAGTCGCGGAGCGCTACAGCCAGCACCTCGGCTGCGACCTTGCTCTCATTCACAAAACGCGCCCGCGGGGAACGGCCAATGTCGCCGAGGCCCGCGATGTGGTCGGTGAAGTGAAGGGCCGACACTGCGTGTTGATTGACGACATGATTGACACCGCCGGCACAATTAAAGCGGCCGCTGAACTCCTGAAGGCCCAGGGCGCCGGAGAAATCTGGGTGATGGCCACTCACGCCGTCTTTTCGGATCAGGCCGTGGAGAGGTTGACCACCGCCCCCGTCACGCGGGTCGTCGTGACCGACACCTTGCCCCTCGACGACGAGAAACGCTTCGACAAATTGGAAGTCCTCAGCATCGCGCCGCTCGTCGCCCAGGCCGTCCGAGCCGTGTTTTCCGACGACTCGGTATCGGAGATCTTCGGCGGCGAAAACCTCGCGTAGGACCCTTTGGAGACCCCCGAAGGGCTCCGCTAGACTGAAAAATCCGTGCGCCGGTACATCGCGCCGGTCACTGAAGGAGTTTTCATGTCGCAGGTCACCCTGAGCGCCACCACCTCGCGCCAGATCGGCACCCGCCACTCTCGCCGCCTTCGTGGCGCTGGATCGATTCCGGCCGTCGTCTACGGCAACGGAACGAACCCCGTCCCGCTCGCCGTTGACGCTAAGGAGTTCCGCACTGCAGTCGCGGGCGACCACGGCCTCAACACCGTGATCAACCTGACGTCGGAGGCCGGCAACTTCACTGTGATGGCACGCGCCATCCAGCGTCACCCCGTAAAGGGCACTGTGCAGCACATCGACTTCCAGGTCATCGACACGACGAAGGGTGTTGTCGTTGAGGTGCCGATTCACGTCATCGGTGACGCGGTTGACGTTCGTCACCACGACTGGGAAGTCAACCAGTTGGCCTTCTCCGTCATGCTTGAAGCACTGCCGTCGAAGATTCCCACCCACATCACGGTCGACATTTCCGACTTGAAAGTGGGCGGAACGATTCGACTCGCCGATCTCCAACTGCCCGACGGCGTGCAGCCCGGTCAAGACCCGGCGACGGGTCTGGTTGGTACGCGCGCCGGTCGCGCTGCCAAGACGGCCGGAACGGCCAACGCCGCCGCGACCGTCTAGTTCGTCATGGCGCTCAGGCGCGCCGTGTCGTCCCGTCGGGGTGCGTCCAGCACACTGCTCATCCTTGGTCTGGCGAATCCCGGATCGGACTACGAAGGCTCTCGCCATAATGTCGGTGGCGACGCCGTCCGACTGGTCGCTCAACGTCGCGGACTCAACTTGTCACTCGAAAAGCGTCAGCGGGCGCTCATAGCGAGTTGCTCAACTCCTCACGGCCTCGTCACGCTGGCCGTCCCGACGACGTACATGAACGAGTCGGGAGCGGCCCTCCGGCCTCTCCTGCAGAGGACGTCGATTACGGATATCTCGCGAGTCGTGATTGTCCACGACGAACTGGACTTCGCGCCGGGTCGACTACAGATCAAAACCGGTGGTGGGCTCGCAGGACATAACGGACTGCGCTCCATTGCGGGAGTGGTCGGTACCCAGGAGTTCACTCGCCTGCGCATCGGAATCGGCAAGCCTCCGCATAAGGACCAGGGAGCGGACTTTGTTCTGAAACGTCTGACGGGCCCCGCGCGGACCGCCGTTGAGCTTGATGTCGCGGCGGCCGCCGACGCCATTGAACTCATCCTTGATGTCGGTTTGGCGGCGGCCCAGCAGCAGGTGAATGCAGGGATGCGTGGCTGATTCTGCGCTGTCGCCACTACTGCGTCTCGTCACATCTTCGGTCGTTGCCGACATATCACGCGGTGAGGTTACGACGAGCCCACGCGGGGTGCCCCTCGCCGTAGCCCGGGCCGCTCTGGACGATGGTCCGTGGTTCGTTCTGGTTGCAACACACCGTGAGGCCGATGAACTCGAAGAAGATCTCGCAGCCTGGCTGGGGGACGACAACGACGTTGTGACGTGGCCGGCCTGGGATGTCGCGCCCTTTGAACGCGTGAGTCCCGACACGGTGACAATGGGACGGCGCGCACAGATTCGCCACCGTTTAGCGAATGGGGATGCTCCTCGCGTCATCATTGCCACCGCGCGCAGTGCGCTGCAAGTCGTTCCACCACGAGGCGACGCGCGGGAGCTCGTCGTCGGGGAAGAGGTCGATCGCGACGAACTGCTGCGGTGGCTGATTGCGAACGGCTATCGCCGCGAACCACAAGTGGAGCATCGGGGCGACGTCGCGGTACGGGGTGACATCGTCGACGTCTGGCTGAGCCACCTCAATGAACCCATTCGCGTGGAACTGTTCGGCGACGACATTGAACGCATCACGGTCTTTGACGTCACGACACAGCGATCCGTGGAGCCCCTTGAGCGATGCGACGTATTCCCCGCGCGCGAGTGGCAGCCCTCCGATGACGTTCGAGCCACGGCGCAGCGGGCGGTGGCGACGCATCCCGCCCTCGCGGAAGTGCTCCAACCGCTCTGTGACGGCGAGTTCGTCGACGGTATGGAGAGTTGGCTCGGTTGGCTGTGTCCCCACGCGTCGACTCTCATCAACGTGCTCGAAGCGTCGCGAAAGCTGCTCGTGGTCGACCCCGAGCGGGTGCGACAACGCTCCGAGGACATTTTGTTAGAGGAGAGCGAACTCGCCGATGTCATGGCGGCCACGTGGGGGCTGATGGAGGCGCCGCTGCTGCACCGAACTATGCACGATGCCTTTGGCGATCGGCAACCCGACGTGGTTGTTCGCTCCGACATTCGTGGTTCTGTTAGTTGGCCGGTTACCGATCCGCCTGTCTGTCAGGGTGATGTTCACCGTCTGGCTACGCACGTGCACGCCGATGACGTCGAGCGGGCCATCTTGGTCGTGGGCTCTCTGGCGACGCAGAGTCGTCTGATCTCGCTTCTCGAGGACACGGGTCTTGCTGTGGCTGATGCGTATGAGGACGATCATCACGCCGACCTCTGCGTCATCGTGGCGCCGCTCGCTCGGGGGCTGTCGACTCCGACGGCCGTGGTGTGGAGCGAGGCCGACTTCACGGGTCGCCGCATTCCTCGCCGCCAGCCGCGCGCTCGCTCTCGTCACGTCGATGGATTCTTCGATGACTTGGCCGTCGGTGCCCTCGTCGTGCATCGGACTATCGGCATTGCGCGCTACGCCGGCGCCGCGACGCGCACCATCGGTGAGACCACCCGTGACTATCTCATCTTGGAGTTTCGCGGCGCCGATCGACTATTCCTGCCGACGGATCAGATTGATCTCGTCACTCCCTACACGGGTGGTGGCACGCCCCAGCTCTCGCGGATGGGTGGAACGGAGTGGCAGCGTACGACGGCTCGCGCGCGGGCCGACGCCCAACTCATCGCCGACGAACTCGTCACGCTGTATCGACTTCGCGCCGCCGCTCCGGGACACGCCTTCGCTCCCGACTCGCAGTGGCAGCGCGAGATGGAGAACCTGTTTCCGTTCACTGAGACGTTCGACCAACGGCGTGCCATTGAGGACGTGAAGTCCGACATGGAGTCGTCGCGACCGATGGATCGCCTGGTCTGTGCGGACGTGGGCTTCGGCAAAACGGAGATTGCTATTCGTGCCATCTTCAAGGCCGTGCAGGACAATAAGCAGGCAGCGCTCTTGGTGCCGACCACACTGCTCGCGAGCCAGCACTACACCAACATCGTTGAGCGCTTCGCAAGTTTTCCGGTGCGCGTGGCACTGCTGAGTCGTTTTGTGAGTGACGATGACGCCGCGGCGACTCTAAAGGGTCTCCGCGAAGGATCCATTGATGTGGTGGTGGGGACGCATCGACTGCTCGGGGACAAGGTCGCCTTCAAAGACCTCGGACTCTTGGTCGTCGACGAAGAGCAGCGATTCGGCGTGTCGCACAAGGACGCCATCAAACGACTGTCGGTCGGCGTGGATGTCCTCACGCTCACCGCTTCGCCCATTCCGCGCACGCTCGAGATGGCTCTCACCGGCATTCGCGACCTCTCCATGGTGACAACGCCGCCCGTTGATCGCCAACCAATCTTGACTCACGTGGGTGAGTTTGACGATGGAGCCGTGATTGAAGCCATTCGTCGAGAACTTCTCCGTGACGGTCAAGTTTTTTACGTACATAACAAAGTGGCCGACATCGATGAGGTCGCGACCCAGCTGGGTCGCCTCGTTCCGGAAGCTCGCATCGCTGTGGCGCACGCCCAGATGGACGAAGACGTCTTAGAGCGAACAGTCCAGGACTTCTTCGAGCATCGCTTTGACGTGCTGG
>CAXBRG010000044.1:0-8426 GCA_963977995.1 uncultured bacterium
GTCATGAGCAAAAAGAATGATGGCTTTATCAAGGACCACGGGCTTTCCGTCCGGATGTTCATTACCGGGGCGGCGCTGCTGTCGCTCTACGCCCTCATAGGCATCATCTTGACCCAACTCGGTGTGGGCTACTCCCTCATCATTCTCATCGAGTTTGGAATGCTGTTTGGGCAGTACTGGTTCTCCGACAAGATCGCCATGATGTCAGTGCGCGCTCGCGTCGTCACCCCCGATGAGGAGCCTGAACTGCACGCGATGATCGATCGCCTGTGCCAGCTGGCCAACATGCCAAAGCCCAAAGTCGGGGTATCAGACCTCGACCTTCCCAACGCATTCGCGACGGGTCGCAACCCGTCGCACTCGGCCGTCGTCGTCACCCGTGGTATCCGGGAACGCCTCGACGCCGAAGAGCTCGAGGCCGTTCTCGCCCACGAACTAAGCCACGTTGCCCACCGCGACGTGGCCGTGATGACGATCGCCTCGGGAGTGGGCATGCTCGCCGGCATCATGATGCGAATGGCGATGTGGGGCGCCATGTTGGGTGGCGGTAGCGATGACCGCGACCGTTCCAACGCCGTTCTCATCGAAGTGTTGATCTGGTTGGTGTCGATGGTGGTGTACGCCGTCTCCTTCCTATTGACGATGGCTCTGTCGCGGTACCGCGAACTCGCGGCAGACCGTGCGGGGGCCATTCTGATTGGAAAGCCCAGCGCTCTCGCGAGTGCACTCCAAAAGGTGACAGGTGATATGGCTCGAATCCCCAACCAGGATCTACGCCGAGTGGAAAACATGAACGCCTTCTTCTTCACACCCGCCCTCGCCAAGGGATCGGTGGGAGCGCTGTTCTCCACGCACCCGTCGTTGCAGAAGCGTCTGGATCAACTCGCCCGTCTCCAGCGCGAGATGAATCAGTAGTGGGATTACTCGACGCAGTCTTTGGTCGGAGCAAACCTGTTGAGCCCCAGCTCGACGCTCTGTTTCGCCTGCCGAGCGCGGCGGTCACGTTACAGTCGTCCCTCGAATTAGTAACGACGGGACGCGCGGGGGTGTGTTACAAATCCTCCACGGGCGCCACATCGATGGCCTCTGACGATGAGCTCACGGCACTTCTCAGCGTTGGCGATACCGAGGGACACGTCTCATTCTCAGTGGATGAACTGGGCTACAACTGGGTCGTGATTAACGACGATGACCTCGGTGACTTAGTCGCCCGAGTACACGGCGCCCACACAACCCTGCAGGAGAATGGACTCGGTCGTCAGCTGCTGTGCAGCGTTTTTGGATTCCGGCCCGAACCGCCCCCAGGTGAGGGTGAGGTGCAGCTGGTCTACCTCGCCAAGTCGGGTTCCTTCTACCCCTTTGCCGGCCGCGAAAGTCGCAAGCGGGACAACGAGTTTGAAATCCGTGTGCGCAACTTTCTGAACGATGAACTTCCGTTTGAAAACGACCTATCGCGTTGGATGGCGCTCTGGGGTAATCCCGTTTAACGCAGGCGAGACGCCACAAAGGTGTCGACAAACTCTGCAAAATCGATATCGAGTTGCGTCACGCCACCACGATCATGAGTCCACAGCTCAATGCGTAACGAGTTGTAGCCAATCGTCATAAGTGGGTGGTGATCACTATCGGTCGCCAGCGGGACCGATGCCGTCGCTACGGCGCATCCCAGTTCGTAGGGTACGTCGGCTTCCAGAACTAGGTGGCCACCGATGTAGCGCCATCGGGGATGAGCGGCGACCCACGCCACAACGTCCTCGTCGTCGAGTCGACGAGGACGGGTCACGGATTGACCATTTTGGATGGATCGATGGCTTCGTCGAACTGTTCTGCCGAGAGAAACCCCAGTGACAGCGCAGCCTCACGCAGCGTGGTTCGCTCCTTGTGTGCCTTCTTGGCGACCTGAGCCGACTTGTCGTATCCGATGATGGGATTGAGTGCGGTCACCAGCATCAGTGAGTTATTGAGGTGGTGTTGAATCTGCTCGTAGTCGGGCTCGAGCCCCTCCACGCAGAATTCAGTAAATCGAAGACACGCATCCGTCAAGAGATCGACCGAGTGGCAAAAGTTATGAATGATGACTGGTTTGCAGACGTTGAGCTCCAGATTGCCACGGCTCCCCGCTATTCCGACGGCCGCGTCATTGCCGTAGACCTGAATCGCGACCATAATCATCGCTTCGCTCTGCGTCGGATTCACCTTGCCCGGCATAATTGAGCTACCCGGTTCGTTTTCCGGTAGCCGCAACTCCGCCAGCCCCGAACGAGGTCCGGATCCGAGCCAGCGCATGTCATCGGCAATTTTGGACAGACTCGCCGCGAGCGTCTTCAAGGCGCCGTGCGCAAAAACGAGAGCGTCGTGCGCGGCTAAGGCAGCGAACTTATTCGGAGCGGTGATGAAGGGACTACCCGTCAACTCGGCGATCTCACGAGCGACCCGATCGCCGAATTCGGGGTGCGTGTTCAGACCGGTACCCACCGCGGTTCCGCCCGCGGCAAGCTCGTAGAGACCCGGTAGCACCTGGTGCAAGCGTTCGATGTCAGCGTCCAGCTGGGCGACGTAGCCCGAGAACTCCTGGCCCAGTGTCAGGGGTACCGCATCCATTAAGTGCGTGCGTCCGATTTTCACCACATCGGCATACTCAAGGGCCTTTGCGTGAATCGCGTCGCGAAGATGTTGCACCGCCGGAATTAGTCGACTCGTTACTTCCGTGGCAGCCGCGATATGCATCGCCGTCGGGAAAGTGTCGTTGGACGACTGCGACATATTCACATCGTCGTTGGGGTGAACGGGAGTTTTGGAGCCCATTTCACCGCCCGCCATTTCGATCGCTCGATTAGAGATGACTTCGTTGACGTTCATATTGGTCTGCGTCCCGGAACCCGTCTGCCAAATACGCAGGGGAAACTCGGACATGAGGACACCGTCGGCGACCTCTCGTGCGGCACGTTCGATCAGGTCCGCCTTGTCATTCGACAGCTTTCCTAAGGCGGCGTTGACTCGGGCGCTCGCTAACTTCAAGACACCAAAGGCACGAATCAGCGCGGGAGGCATTGTGTCGTGGCCAATTTCGAAGTGGTGAAGACTGCGCTGCGTCTGAGCACCCCAGTAGTGCGACGACGGAACGTCAATTGTCCCCATGGTGTCGGATTCAGTGCGAAATTCGGTCATCGGATCTCCTATTTCTTCTTGGCGTACAACGCGACGCCCGCTTTCACGATCTTTTCAGCGGCCTTAACGTCGCTAGCCCGGGGGCCATCACCGTCTCCCGGAACTTCCAAAATGAGGGGGAGGTGACGAATTTTCGGGTGGCCGAGGAGTGGGGCGAGGCCTTTGGCACCGATCGTTCCCTCACCTAAGTTTGCGTGCCGGTCACGATTGCCACCGAGCTCAATTTTGGAATCATTGAGGTGGAGGCACTTCAATCGAGAAATCCCACACCGGTCGTTGATCTCCTTGACGAGTTTCTTTGCTCCGCTTACCGAGCTGTAGTCGAATCCGCTCGCCCACAGATGCTGAGTATCAATGCAAAGTCCAAGTCGTTCGTCGCCACCACAGGCGTCAATGATCGCTTCAATCTCTTCGAGAGAACGGCCCACCGTGCCGCCCGCGCCGGCAGCATTTTCAATCAGTATCGGACAGTCCTCAACGCCGCGAGGAGCGCTATCGGCCTCGTCGAGAGCTCGCATCAAACCTTCCGCGACGCGCTCAAGAGCCTGCTCGAATCCCGAGCCACGGTGACTTCCGACATGCAAAATCACACCCTGAGCCGCCATCCCACGGCCAACCGACAAGTTGTGCGTCAAGGTCGCCACGGACTTCTCGTAGAGTTCGGCGTCATCGCTCGCAAGATTGATGAGATACGTCGCGTGGGAAAAAGTTGCCGTTATCGACGGGTGAGAAGCCGCTGCCTCGCGATATGACGCCAACACCTCGGGGGCGTACTGACTTGGCTTCCACATGCGGGGGCTCTGCGTAAAAATCTGGATCGACGTCGCACCGATTTCGACCCCCGCCTCGAGGGACGGCACGAGCTTGCCACCACCCCGGACGTGCGCACCGATGTTCATCGGTGCCAAACTAGCGGGGTTACCCCAGAGGAGATCCCCATGCCCGATCAGTTCAGTACCGCCAGCCGAGAACTTTTTGCGAAGAAGATGCTCGTCCACGTTGCGTCGCTCGGCGCCGACGGCGAACCCCACGCCACTCCCGTCTGGTGCGAGCTCGATGGCGACGACGTCATCATTAACACGGCGCTCGGACGGGCGAAGGCGAGGAACCTGGCGAACGATCCTCGCGTGGCACTCTCCGCCGTGGACCCCGATAACCCCTACTCCGTTATTGCCGTCCGCGGAACGGTCGTCGGATTCACCACCGAGGGCGCCGACGAAGTCATCGACCGACTCGCGAAGAAGTACCTCGATGTCGACACCTACCCCTTTCGCCGGGAGGGTGAAATTCGAGTGACCGTTCGAATTCGACCCGACCGCATCGCCCAGCAACCGGAGTAGGCGGACTCACCCTCGCGGGTGGTCCATCGGGCAGAGGGACCGCACGTCCATCGCCAACGGGTCCGGCTTATCGATCCACTTGCCGAGCCACCATTCACGAGGCGTCGTGGGAACGCCCGTCAGTGTGATCACGTCGTAACTAATCGCCGCGGCCCACATCACGAGTCCCGGTGGACACATGTGCGTGCCGTCCACCATTCGCACTCGATTCCACGTGGCCGGTGGAGCATCGGGGTGGCGAGGTGGGGCGAGGTGCGCTTCGTAGCGTCCGCGAGGGTCAAAAGCGGTGTCAATGGGGAAAAACACGGCGCGGCCCTGGCTCGACTTCACCACTGTGATGACTTCGCGGCGCCAGGCGTCGTGACCGCGGCGCAGGCGTCGCCCATCCGCGGCAATTTGCGCCGGAGTCATCGACGTAAAACCGGCGGTGTGTCGCAGGGGCACGCCCACAAAGGCCACGACCTGAACCCCTTTGGCGCGAAAGAGGTCGATGAGTTCCCGATACTCGCGTTCAAATCGTTTCGGATCCTTCAAGGCCAACTCGTCATCCCACGATGTCGACACCAAGGCCACGTCGTAGTGTCGTTCGCTCAGCAAGTCGAGCGACGAGCGGCGTCCATCGGTATCGCCCGCAAAAGTTGAACCACCAATAGCGCGAGTGTTCAGTCGGAGATGTGGTGACGTTGACAGTGAGGCGCGGAGAACGAAGCGGCCGTAGTAGGCAATGGAATCACCAAACGACGCGACATACACCTTGCGATCCGTTGGCGCCACAAAGTTGCGTTGAGCTTCACGAAGCCCCACAATCTTGCCACCACCGATGGGTGGCGACGATGGCGCGTACCGGATGAGTTGATCGCGAAACGTGACGGGCGGCAGAAGCGAGGCCGAGGTGCCAACGAACACCACCGCCACCGTGACGGCGGCTCCCCCGAACGCAATAATGCGTCGCGACCACAGTGGGCCTCGTTGTTCGCGGATGGGCTTTTCGAGCAAGTGATAGCTCAGAGCGGTCAGTGCCGCCATCAGCACAATTTTGACGACGGTGAGTCGCTTGCCCGCGAGGTGAGTCAATGACGTGGTCACCAATACGATCACGGGCCAGTGCCAGAGATAAAGGCCGTAGCTAACGCGACCCACGTACCGCACGGGCGACCATCCCAGAACAGCGCCCACGCCTCCCTCGCGCTGGATAACACCGACGATGGCGCCACAGGTAGCGAAAGTGGCCAGCGGAAAACCTGCGTACCACATCCACGAGCGCGGGTCACCATTGGGCGTCCCGGCCGTAATGAACAAGATCGCGAGGACTGTCACACCCACGCGACCTGCATAGCGAAGCAAAGGGAGAGTGGAGGGGTCGTGGTGCTGCAGCCACCAGGCCAACGCTGCGCCGGCCGCAAGGTCAAAAAGTCGCGTGTGGGTGGCGTTATAGATGAAGTTCACCGAGTCCGACCCACCCAGGGCGTAGGTCAGAGCCATCGCTCCAAAAGATGTAGCAGCCAGGGCCACAGACACTCGGACGGCCAAGCGCTCGGCGCGAATGCGGCGCGCCATCAGCAGCGTTACCAGTGGCCACAGAAGATAGAACTGTTCCTCAATGGCCAACGACCACGTGTGCGCCAGCGGCGATGGTGCGCTGAAGTGCGCAAAGTAGCTGTCTCCGGCAATCGCCACAAACCAGTTCGTGGCGTAGAGCAAAGTGGCCGTGGCGTACTCCCGAAGAGACCCAATATCTATTGAATTTGCCACCAAGGGACTAGACACCCAGCCCGCCACTATCGGAAACAGCGCGACGATGGACAACATCAAAAACAAAGCGGGCAGAAGACGTCGCATCCGTCGACGCCAGAACCCGATGAAATCAATTCGCCCTGTGGCCCCGTGCTCTTCCACGAGCAGTGACGTGATGAGAAATCCCGACAGCACAAAAAAGACATCGACCCCGAGAAACCCGCCGGGCAGTGCGGCGGGAGACAGGTGATAGAGAACCACCGAGACGACGGCAATCGCCCGTAGTCCATCAAGACCGAAAATATGACGGCCACGGATAACCACGAACGAGACCCTAGTTTGCCGTTCTCACGCTACGAGGCGACCGCGCAACTTCTCCAACTTCTCGCCGGGAACAACTCGAAGCGTTCGTGGCGGTACCGGTCGATTAATGGCATCCACGAGAGGTCCGAACGACGTTTCTCGTGTGACGGGCTCGCCAGTGAGGAGATCGTGAATGATTGAGGCCGCTTCATCGGAACCATCACCGTCAATGGCTACAACCCCAAAGTTGCCGAGGTGACTCAGAGTGGCGATATCTCGGGCGACCAATGAGGGAGGGTATCCCGGCGAAAGATGCCACCAGAGGCCGGCGACCTCACCTACTCGACTCAGAATGGCGGCGAACGTCGTTGCCTGATCACCATGTTCGGCGACGATGAAGGAGTCGACAAACTCGAGAGAACGTGTTGTGGCGTCGACAGGTTCGAGACGGATCTCGCTCACCTACGACTACTACTCCGCTGGCGTCTCGCGCAGCTCTTTAATCTTGGCCGCCTTACCGCGAAGATCGCGGAGGTAGTACAGCTTCGCGCGGCGCACATCACCGCGACTCTCGACTTCGATTTTCGCGATTGTGGGAGCGTGCACGGGGAACGTACGCTCGACCCCAATACCAAAGCTCACCTTGCGAACCGTGAAGGACTCCTGCACCCCGCTGCCTTGGCGACGGATAACGACACCCTGGAACACCTGGATACGCTCACGGGTACCTTCGACAACTCGGACGTGCACCTTGAGAGTGTCGCCAGGACGAAACGCGGGAATGTCATCGCGGAGACTGTCCTGGTCAATGAGATCGGTCGGCTTCATGGCAAATCCTTACGAGAGAAATCCAGCCCTGTAATCATAGCGGGCTTGAAAAGGCCCCTGAGAGCCCCCGCCTGCGTCGTGCGCCGATGCCGTCGCCGCACGGCTATCCGTGTCGGCATTGGGTCGTTGGCTAGCCTAGGCAAGACCGACGGAGGATCTCGTGGCCCCTACATCTACACGTGCAGCGAGTTATCGCGCTGAAGCGTTTTTTATCAGCCTGGCCGTCCTCCTACTTGAAATCAGCTACACCCGCGTCGTCTCATTCAAGCTGTACTACTACTACACCTACCTCGTTCTCGGCCTGGCCCTCTTGGGTTTGGGCGCGGGAGGTGTACTGGTCGCTGTTTCTCAGAAACTGCGTCAATGGTCCACCGACAAAGTGCTGGCGCTTTCCATGGGTGGCGGCTCGCTCCTGGTTATCGGGACCTACCTCGCCATCACCCCGATTCCCGTCAATACCCTCTCCATTTGGACGTATCGATGGGGCTCCCTCTCCTCCATCGCGTACCTGGGCTTGATCTGCGTCTTGGTCTTCGTTGGCTTCCTGGGACCAGGGATTGCACTATCGACCCTCTTCGGACGCCAACCCGAGCGAATGAACTCGCTCTACTTTTCCGATCTCATCGGGGCCGCCGTGGCCTGCACCATGGTGGGCTACCTCAACTCTCACTGGAGCCCACCCACCACCATCATGTTGGCGGCGTTGCTCTACGCACTCTCCACCTTCCGAGCCGTCCGTCGAACATACGCGTCACGCCTCGCGATGTGGGCTCTCGTTCCGATCGTGGCCCTGGGCTTTGTTTTCGCTGGCTCATCGCTCCCCGACCAACACATCGACAGCTCCAAGTCCACCTACAGCACGCCGGCCTATACCCACTGGAGTCCCATCTTTCGAATTGACGCATTCCCGATTTCTGACAACGTTGTCCTTCTCTACCACGACGGTCTTCCGGGATCCGCCATCTACAAATGGAACGGGAAACTCGATTCGTTAGCTGCGTACAACTACGACCGTGACATTCGGGCATTCCCCTTCGTCGCGCTCGGCACGAC
>CAXBRG010000045.1:0-8301 GCA_963977995.1 uncultured bacterium
TGTCAGCATCGTTGCTGTCGCCTACCTGCCACTCGGCATTGCACGATGGCCCGACACCGTCTCCCCCTCGGCCCTCTGGTCGATAGCGGCCTTGTCCTCACTCTGCACGATTGTGGCTTTTCTCTTGTTCTTCGAACTGATTCAAGAGATCGGACCATCACGCAGCACCGTCGTGACCTATCTCAATACCGCCCTAGCCGTCGGTTTGGGAGTTGTATTTCTCAACGAACCCATCACTGCGGGCATCATCGTCGGCTTCCCCATCATTGTCGTGGGGTGTGTCTTGGCGACCTCTCGGCGCGACTAACGAAGCACCGCGCCGACCGTCGCGGCCGCGGCAAGCAGTGCCGTTCGACCCTCGAGAATGTCGCTGTCGGTCAACGTTCGCTCGGAGGAACTCAGGCGAATATTGAACGTCAAACTCCGTGTGCCGGCCGGCAACGTTGAGCCTCCGTAGACGTCGAAGTACGTGACCGACTCCACCAGTTCGTGGGCACCGGTCAGTCGCCGCTCGAGTTCGTAACGCGAAACGCCCACCGGGGTAACGAGCGCCAAATCGAAGCTCGCGGTTGGATATTTCGAAGGTACCGTGACGTGCACATTGCGGCGGTGCACCACCGTGGAATCAACCAGGACGCTGCAGTCGATTTCGAGCAGGCCAATGCGTTGTTCCTCAAACTGCTGCACGGTGACCTGACGCACAACCGAGGGGTGAACTTCCCCAAGACGTGCCACCAGTGCGCCCGTCGTCGTGTCACGCGCTTCCGCAAAACGCGTCGGGTGCCAGCCCGCCGGCGCCTCGCCTCGAGTTAATTCCGTGCCGCGAAGTGCGAGTCGCTCGGCGATCACGTGCCAACTCGCAACGACTGTTTCGGCCGAATCCCCGGGACGGCACAGCACTGCGGTGAGCATCTCTCGTTCTTCGGGAAGCTCAACCTGGAGGCTGCCACCGACACCCCCTCGGTCGCGGCGAGGGCTAGACGATGACGCGGGGTGTGTCGCCACCGTGCCGATTTCGAACAACGCAACTTCACCGTTACCACGTTCGGCGTTACGGGCCCACGCGCGGGTCAACCCCATCACCATTGAGCCACGAAATACCGATTCGTCGCTGGCGAGGGGGTTCGTCACGCGAAGTGGCGTTGCATTCGGATGTAACGCCGCGAAGTCTTCGTCGCTGATGAGCGTGGCTGTCCACGCCTCCAACCACCCCAAGCCGACTGCGATAGAGCGGAGTTGACGTCGATCGCGTTGCCGGTGCGATAACCGTCCAGGTTCGGACCACGAGGGAACACGGCGATCAAGTCGGCGGTAGCTGTAGAGACGGGCAATCTCCTCAATGACATCGGCACGCCCTGGAATTCCTTCTCGAATATCGAGGCGCGAGGCCGGAGGATGCAGCAGGAGTTCGGGACCAGAAGTTTCTGCGCGAAATCCAATTCCGGTCAATAAACGCTCGGCGGTCGCGAGGTCGATTGCCGTTCCAAGCAGCCTTTCAATGTGCGCTGCCGTGATCGACACGGGTGTTCGCACGGGCAGCGAACCTGTCGACACCGAACGTTGCTCAATGCGTACGCTGGGCGAGCTCAACGACAAAATGTCAACAAAACGTTGAGCAACGGCGTCAGCATCATCAGAATCAACGCCCCGTTCAAAGCGATGTGAAGCTTCTGATCGGAGACCGATTCGCTTGCTGGTGCGAGCAATCGTCATGGGATCAAAGAACGCCACTTCCAGAAGTACGTCCGTCGTGGAGTCAGTAATTTCGCTCGAACTACCACCCATCACTCCCGCGAGGCCGATGACGTTGTCACGTCCGTCCACGATGACGCAGTCCACTCCCGTGTCGCCGAGACCCCGACCAGGGGTTCCTAACGTCCGCTCGGCGCCATCGAGCGTTACGAGAGACTCTCCGGTTCTGGCGATCCGCACACCGAGTCGACCACCCTCAACGAGTCGTGCGTCGTAGGGGTGGGTCGGTTGGCCACGCTCCAACATGACGTAGTTCGATGCGTCGACAACGTTGTTGACCGGTCGCATGCCCGCCATTTCGAGGCGCCGCGCGATGTAGGCGGGAGATGACGTGACCGCGACACCACGGAGGGCAATCACGTGTAGCTGTCCGCAGACTTCCGGCGACTCGATGCGGCCGAGCTCTCCGAGCGGGGCGGACGTCACCGCACTTTTATCCACGGAGTCCGCGAAAGGTTGTCCCCACCGGGCGGCAAGGTCGCGTGCAATGCCCTTCACGCTCCACGCGTCAGGACGATTGCCCTCTGGCGAGATGTCGAGAACAGTGTCAGGGGTGAGGCCCAGTAACGACAGAAGCGAAACGCCCGGTCGAACTCCGGCGTAGTCATCCAGGATCAGAAGTCCACTGTGATCGGCGCCAAGTCCCAGCTCTTTCCCACTGCAGAGCATCCCAAAGGACGTCACACCCTTCATCTTGCGCTCCGCGATGGCAAAGTTGTCGGGTAGCACCGCGCCGACCGGAGCGAGTGGAACGAAGTTGCCCACGGTGAAATTCATGGCTCCGCAGACAATCTGCAGCGGCCCATCGCCCGCCTCGACAATCACTCGTCGAATTCGATCGGCCCCTTCAATGGGATGAATCTCGTCAACCCGCGCGACGCGAACGTCGGCGAGACCTTCACCCACATGCTCCACGCCCTCGACGACGAGTCCAAGGTCATCGAGAGTGGCCACGATTTCAGTCAGGTCGGAGGGAAGATCCACGAACTCCCCGAGCCAACTCAGGGGAACTCTCATGCGAAACTCCGGAGGAAGCGGACGTCGTTATCAGTGAGCGCGCGCATGTCGGCAATCTGGTGGCGCATCTGCGCGCAGCGGTCAATTCCGAAACCAAAGGCAAATCCGCTATATCGATCGGTGTCGATGCCAACTGCTGCGAAGACCGCAGGATCGACCATCCCGCATCCCCCGAGCTCAATCCACCCTGTGTGAGAACAGGTTCGGCAGCCTTCCCCGTGGCAGATCGTGCACGTTATTTCGAACTCGGCCGAAGGCTCGGTGAACGGAAAGTACGCGGGTCGAAGACGCGAAGAGATTTCGGGCCCAAAATACGCTCGCGTGAAATTCTCAATGACACCCGCGAGGTCCGCGAAGGTGATGCCTTCGTCGACTACCAACCCTTCGATCTGATGAAAGGCCGCTAAGTGTCGAGCGTCGGGGGTGTCACGACGAAAACAGCGACCCGGCATCACGGCGTGAATCGGTAAACGGTCATTGAGCACCGCATCGTGCATCAAGTGAATTTGCGTGGGAGAGGTATGCGTGCGGAGTAGAACCGTTTCCGGTTCGCCCAGATCGACGTAGAAGGTGTCCCACATGCCACGAGCGGGGTGGGCCGGTGGAATATTCAGGGCTTCAAAGTTGTACCAGTCGGTTTCAATCTCTGGTCCGTCGGCGACGGTAAAACCCATGCCAACAAAGACGTCCTCGAGCGCTGCTTGCGTGATGGCCACGACCCCCGGGCTTCCCGCGTGAAGAGGAAGTCGGATCGAGTCGACGACGACATCACCAAGATCAAGCGACTCCTTCGCAAACTTTTCCGCCTGCGCAAACTCTTCAAGTTCCGAACGCTTACCTGCCACCAACGACTCGATCGTCTGGCGAGCCTCTTGCAGCGCGGCGCCGACCACCTTGCGCTCATCAGGCGTCAGAGTGGCGAGAGATTTTTGTACCGACGCCAGCTCTGATTTCTTACCCAGAACCCCGGTGGCGAGAGAGTCGAGGTCCGAGAGACTCCGGCACTCCGCCACGGCAGTTCGCGTCGATGCAACCAGAGTTTCGAGCGAGTCGACGTGGGACGACATGACCTAAATCCTACGGCTCGCTGCGTGGGGAGAGATGGCCATTATTGGCGAATGCGAGATACATCAGCACGCTCGCAGCGACCGATGCGTTCAACGACTCGGTACGTGAGGTCATCGGCAGAGTGACGGTGACGTCCGCCAATGCGATCGAGGACTCCGAGAGCCCCTCGGCCTCATTACCAATGACAATGACGTCTCGTCCGTTGACATGAGCGGCCTCGGCGGTCTCCCCTCCCTTGACGACCGTGGCCACCACGCGGGATTGATGGCGGTGAGCCCAGTCGACGACTCGGGAAAGATCCTCTTCCACCACGACCGGAATGCGGAAGATGGCACCCGCAGTTGCGCGGAGCGTTTTTGGATTAAAGGGATCGACTGAATGTCCCGTCAACACGACCGCGGCGCCCCCGAAGGCGGCTGCCGATCGAATCACCGTGCCGACATTGCCGGGATCGCGCATCTCGTGCAGTACCACCACCGTCCCCTCCAGAGTGACGTCACTCAGAGCGATCGGCTGAAATCGAATGGCAGCCAGAATTGGCTGCGGCGTCGTGGCATCCGCCACTTTGTCAACGACGCCCGGCTCGAGCGCGAAGACACGGTGGCCGAGGGCCGTGGCGCGGTCAATGACGTCGGCATACTTCTCGAGGGCGTCACGATCGACATAGAGACCTTCAAACTCCGCGCCACTCTCGAGAGCGGCAGCGATCAGGTCGGGACCCTCCACCACGCACACGTGCTCGCTCCAACGAAGCGAGCGTTTCGCAACGAGACGCCGAAGTCGACGAACTCGTTGGTGCGTCGACCCCAGCGTGTCGATGATGTTCCTACTTCGCTAAAGCGGCCTTCGCCTGCTCGACAACGGCAGCAAAGGCCGCCGCGTCGTTAATCGCCAAATCGGCGAGCATGCGACGGTCAATCTCGATGTTCGCAGCGTTCAATCCAGCAATGAACTTGCTGTAGCTCATCCCGTGCTCACGAGTCGCCGCATTGATGCGCTGAATCCACAGCCGTCGGAACTCGCCCTTCCGAGCGCGACGGTCGCGGAATGCATACACACCCGCGTGTTGAACGGCCTGATTCGCGGCGCGAAAGGTGCGACTGCGGTCACCGTAGTAACCCTTAGCGGCCTCAAGTACGGCCTTGTGATGCTTCTTGGCGTGAACTCCACGCTTTACACGTGCCATGTCTCTTCTCCTCTTTCCGTTCCTACAGACCCATCAACTTCTTAACGTTCTTCGCCTGGCCCGGTGCCACGTCCGCTTCGCGACCTAAACGACGCGTGCGCTTGGATGACTTCTTTTCGAGCAGGTGTCCACGAAACGCCTTACGACGACGCAAACGGCCAGAACCCGTGACCTTGATGCGCTTCTTCGCTCCGCTATCGGTTTTCATCTTTGGCATATCTCTTACTCCTCTGTTGCGACTTCCGTTGCGACCGGGGCGTCATCTGACACCTCGGTTGATTCATTCGACGACTTGGGTTTGGCACCACGACGATCCGGCCCGAGAACCATCGTCATGTTGCGACCTTCACTCTTGGCGGCCGTTTCGACACGGCCCTTGCCTTCGAGTCGCTCGACAATGCGTTCAAGAATCGACTCACCAAGTTCCGGGTGCGCAATCTCACGACCACGGAACATCACGGTGATTTTTACTTTGTGACCTTCCGCCAAGAACTTCTCCACGAGACGAGTCTTGGTATCAAAGTCACCGGCGCCAATCTTGGGTCGATACTTCATTTCCTTGACTCCCACGTTCACGCTCTTGCGGCGTGACTCCTTGGCCTTTTGCGCCTCATCGAACTTGAACTTGCCGTAGTCCATAATCCGACATACCGGCGGTGCGGCGGTCGGGGCGATCTCAACGAGGTCGAGATCAAGCGAGCGGGCTAACGACAAGGCTTCGCGAGTTGAAACGACGCCCCGCTGATTACCTTCATGGTCAATCAGTCGGATTGTCTCCACGCGAATGCGTTCGTTGACGCGGTGGTCGGCTGTTGCGGCGATATCGGTCTCCTAACACTGGTGCGGCACCCACGGTGACGCCACGGCAAGCGAGGACGACTCGAACTCGATTAGACCCAAACTCACACATCTGTGGTCAGGTGGGGACTCCAACTGCCAGCCCCGCTTGCTGTGTACTGCCCGATAAGGTTATCAGAATGAGCGACAGCCTCGAATGGGACGACGACGAGCCCGACGCGACCACGCCCTTTAGCGAGGAGGAGCTCGACGCCCTGCGAAACGCTCCGGTCGACGTCATCGTCTGTAACCACCTGTACCACATGCTCCAATTAGCGACCGTCCACCTGAGTTCCACGCCCCCACGTCTCGCCGAAGCCCAGCTCCTGATCGACGGCGTCCGGGGTCTCTTTGATGCCGTCAGCACCCGATTGGGCCAGCCCCAAGACATCATTCGAGAGGCCTTATCGCAGGTTCAACTGGTCTTCGTCCAGGTGTCGACGGGCTACGAGCCGACCGAATAGATCTCCGCGACTTCGTCGCGGCCAAGCAAACCAACTCGTCGTTCACCCACGACCCGAGCTCCGACCTCGATGCGCCGTGTCCCGTCAGCGAGAGCCACGCAGTGGAAGTAGAAGTCGGTCCCGGCATCCGAGGTCACCACGCCTTCGCCACGAATGTCGTCGAAGGCGGTGACGACGCCAGAAATTAACGCCACTCGAGCCGGCCAATCTCTCGTTGCACGGAAATCATCTCGAGAGCCGTCGCCGCGGACTCGCGGCCCTTGTTGGTGTGGTCTGGGAGTGATCGTTCCAGTGCCTGCTCCACCGTGTTCGTGGTGAGCACACCAAAGACCACGGGCACTCCCGTGGCGAGTTGCACTTCTTGGACGCCCCGCGCACACTCACCGGCGACTACTTCGTAGTGGCCCGTATCTCCCCGGATGACCGCACCGAGCGTGATCACCGCGGCGACATTTCGCTGGGCGAAGGCCTGCGCGGCAAAGGGGATCTCGAACGCGCCGGGCACCCAGGCAACTGCAATGTCGCGAATGCCGACCCCTGATTCGATAAGAACATCCAGTGCGCCAGCCAGGAGTCGTGTCGTAATGCCGTCGTTGAACTTTCCGCACACGATGCCGATGCGTTGCAAACTTCCGCTCCGCGCTGGCTCAATGATGTGAGCGATGCGACGATGCTGCGCGTCAATGTCGGAGCGGTCCGCTGTTGTTTCGTTAGTGCTACTCATCCAAGCCCTCCAATAAGTGCCCCATCCGTTCCCGCTTGGTGCGAAGGTAGTGAATGTTGTGTTCCGTCGGGAGGGACTGAATAGCGACCCGCTCGACGATGTTGAGTCCGAATCCGTCGAGACCGCCGTACTTCGCGGGATTGTTCGTCATAATGCGCATCTTGGAGACCCCCAAGTCCACCAAGATTTGGGCACCAATTCCGTATTCACGGCTGTCGACAGGTAGGCCCTGTTCGAGATTGGCGTCAACCGTGTCATGACCTTGTTCTTGCAGGGCGTACGCACGAATCTTGTGTCCGAGACCGATTCCACGGCCCTCTTGGCCGCGGAGGTACACCACGACGCCCGATCCTTCGGCCGCCACCTTCGCCATCGCCGTATGGAGCTGCGGGCCACAGTCACAGCGCTGCGAACCAAAGACATCACCCGTCAAACACTCAGAGTGGACACGCACCAGCGTGGGAGCGTCGGGGTCGATATCCCCGTACACCATTGCGACGTGCTGTTGACCATCGAGAACGTTCTCGTACACGATGGAGCGAAAATCACCGTGCTCGGTTGGTAGCTGCGACTCCGCCACTCGACGTACCAGCTTTTCGTGGCGTCGACGGTAACGAATGAGGTCCGCAATCGTCACAATCGGTAGACCGTGTTCGGTAGCGAATTCCGTCAGTTCGGGCAGGCGAGCCATGTCGCTCTTATCCTTCGTCACGATCTCGCAAAGCACACCTGACGGGTACTTGCCGGCGAGACGGCAGAGATCAACAGTGGCTTCGGTGTGACCCGCACGCTTCAGAACTCCCCCGGGCCGATAGCGAAGCGGGAAAATGTGTCCGGGTCGATTGAGGTCCGTTGGACGCGTGGACGCGTCGATCAGGGATCGAATCGTGGCGGCCCGGTCGTGGGCCGATATTCCCGTGGTCGTTCCGTGTCGATAGTCCACGGAGACCGTGAAGGCCGTTCGGAGCGCCTCGGTATTGGCGACCACCATCAGCGGGAGGTCTAACTCTTCCGTTCGCGTTGGTTCGAGGGGCACGCAAAATAGCCCGGAAGTGTGTTCGAGGAAAAACGCCATTGCGGCGGGCGTGACATCTTCGGCCGCCATGATGAGATCGCCCTCGTTCTCGCGATCTTCGTCATCGACAACGACCACCATCCCTCCACGGCGGAGCTGCTCGATTGCCTCATCAATCGTGTTCAGCATTCGGCATCTCCACTTCTATTCGAACATCACTACCCACGAGACGAACAGA
>CAXBRG010000046.1:0-8287 GCA_963977995.1 uncultured bacterium
GGCATGACGTGCGTGAAGTACGAGCTTCCAGGCGTGATCGTGGAGAGGGCGAAGAGTCCCACTGACGCGACGATGAGACCACCCGTCGCCATGATGCGCGGTCCAACCTTCGGAATGAATCGACTCGACAGGCCGGCCGAAACGATCACGCAGAGCGAGAAGGGTAGGAAGGAGAATCCCGAACGAATCGCGGAATAGCCGTGGACAATCTGGAAATAGAACGTCATGAAGAGGAACATGCCGAAGATGCCACTCGCCGATAAAAACCCGGCCAGATAGGCACCACTACGTACTCGGGTAAACAGACGCAGTGGTAACAAGGGATGCGCCACTTTCATCTCCAATGCGACGAAACCAGCCAGGAGGGCAAGTCCCAGTCCGATGAATACCAATGTCGACTGATTCGTCCACCCCTTCGTTGACGCTTCTGAGACGCCGTACACGATGGACAGCATTCCAAGGGTGGCGGTAATCGCGCCAGGAACGTCGTACTGGGCTTCAGCCTTTTCCACGCGCGACTCGCGGACGTTCGGGATGGCCAGCACGATGGCAATCACGGCCATCGGTGTATTCACGAGAAGGCACCAGCGCCACGTGGTGTACTGCGTCAAGAGTCCGCCAACGATGAGTCCGATTGCGGCGCCAACACCAGAGAGGGCGCCGTAGACCGCAAAGGCCTTGGCTCGTTCTTTCGCGTCGGTGAACGTCACCGACACCAAGCTGAGCGCAGCCGGCGCAAGAAGTGCACCAAAGACTCCCTGAAGTGCACGGGCGCCGAAGAGCGCACCCTGATTCCAGGCGAGTCCGCCGAGCAGGGACGCTGCGGCGAAACCACCGAGCGCGATGAGAAAGGTCCGCTTACGTCCCACGAAGTCAGCGATACGACCGCCCAGCAACAAGAAGCCACCGAAGGTCAATGTGTACGCCGTCACCACCCACTGGCGATTGGCGTCGAGAATGTGGAGGGCCGCTTGCGCGTGCGGCAAAGCAATGTTGACGATCGAGGCATCTAACACCACCATCAACTGTGAAATTGCAATAACGAATAGGGCGCGCCAGCGGCGCGGATCGGGCGTGGAGGCGTTGTCCATGGGACCTCTTTCAGGGGAGCCCTCTCACGCTAATGGGATTGAGGTACTACGAGACGAATGCTGCCAGTTCGGTCGTCGACATCCCGTGAGCCTCGCCCACGGGACCGTAGGTAACACAACCATTGACAACATTGACGCCTTCGGCGAGCGCGGCATCCTTTCGTACCGCGTCACGCCAGCCCGAACGTGCGAGCTCCGCCACGTACGGCAGAGTCGCATTGGCGAGTGCGTACGTCGACGTGTGCGGCACGGCGCCCGGCATGTTGGCGACACAGTAGAAGATGCATCCGTTGTGTTCGAAGACGGGATCTGAGTGTGTTGTGGGACGCGTCGCCTCAAAGCAGCCTCCCTGGTCGACCGAGATATCAACTAGTACCGAACCGGGGCGCATCCGAGCGACGAGGTCATCAGAAACGAGCTTCGGCGCCTTGGCCCCCACGACCAACACGGCGCCAATAACGATGTCCGCCAACAAGCAGGCCTCTTCGATGGCGAGCGTTGAACTTGCGACGGTTTCGACGTCGCCGCGGAAATGGTGGTCGACTTGGCGGAGTCGGTCCAAGTTCTTGTCGAAGATATGCACGTTGGCGTGCATACCCACGGCCAACGTGGCCGCGGCCATTCCGGCGACGCCCGCACCCAGAACGACGACGTTGGCGGCAGCGACGCCGGGGACACCCGCAATCAGCGTCCCGCGTCCACCACCCGCCCGCATGAGGTGATGAGCACCCATAAACGGCGCCATGCGACCAGCAACTTCACTCATCGGGGTCAAGAGCGGGAGCGAGTTATCGGGGTGACGCACGGTTTCGTACGCGATGGCGACATTGTTAGCCGCAACGAGAGCGTCGGTGCAGCTACGGCTCGCGGCGAGATGGAGATACGTAAAAAGAACTTGATTATCGCGAGCCTTCAGCCGAGGGTACTCCTCTTCGATGGGCTCTTTGACCTTTAACACCAAGTCGGCCGTCGCCCACACGTCGTCAGCGTCGTCAATCAACGTCGCACCGGTGGCGGTGTAATCAGCATCGCGAATGGATGAGCCGAGCCCCGCCCCTCGTTGGATCACCACCTGATGGCCCTGGCCGGTGAGCTCTCGAACTCCCGCCGGGGTGATGGCGACGCGATATTCGTCCTTCTTAACTTCGCTGGGGATTCCGATGATCATCGTTGATCACTTTCTGAGCCGAAGCTCGTGCTAGGCCACCACGGTCTACAGCTCGATGTTGTGCATCACGTGTTTGATACGGGTGTAGTCCTCAAACCCGTAGACCGAGAGGTCTTTCCCGTAACCGGAGTTCTTAAAGCCACCGTGCGGCATTTCGGCGACCACCGGAATGTGAGTATTGATCCACACGCAACCGAAGTCCAAATCACGAGCGAACCGCATCGCTCGACCATGGTCTCGAGTCCATACCGACGACGCCAGACCGTAGTTCACGCCGTTGGCCCAACTCAAAGCCTCGGCTTCGTCGGTGAACTTTTGAACCGTAATCACGGGACCAAAAATTTCATTTTGAATCATTTCGTCGTTCTGACGAAGATCGGCAACCACCGTCGGAGCAATGAAGTAGCCCCGATCACCGACCACCGTGCCGCCCGCAGCGACACTCACATGCGATGGTGCTCGGTCGAGAAAACCGCGAACACGATCGAACTGGTTCACATTGTTCACTGGTCCAAAGAGAGCATCCTCGTTATCAGGGTCACCGATCACAGTGTTTTTTGCGGCGGCGGCGAGAGCATCGAGGAAATCTCCGTGGACCTTTGGCCCCACCAAAACACGAGTCGCCGCGGTGCAGTCTTGACCAGCGTTGAAGTAACCACCAATGGCAATGGCTTCTGCCGCCGACTCAATGTCGACGTCGTCGAAGACCACAACCGGAGCCTTGCCTCCCAGCTCGAGGTGTACGCGCTTCAACGTCTGGCTGGCGGTAGCGGCAACTTCCATACCGGCTCGTACCGATCCCGTGACTGACACCATCGCGGGCGTGGGGTGTTCCACAAGCGCGCGACCAGTGTCACGATCTCCACAGACCACGTTGAATACTCCGGGGGGAAGGATCTCACCCATGATCTGTGCCATCAACAGCGTCGATGCCGGAGTCGTGTCGGACGGCTTCAACACCATGGTGTTTCCCGCGGCGAGAGCGGGCGCCCACTTCCACACCGCCATCATCATGGGATAGTTCCACGGCGTGACGGCACCGCAGACGCCGATGGGTTCGCGGCGAACGTAGCTGGTATGGCCGGCCATGTACTCTCCGGCGCCACGGCCCTCCAATACTCGAGCGGCACCCGCAAAGAATCGAATCTGGTCGATCATCGGCGGAATTTCTTCACTCATCGTGACGGCGATGATCTTTCCGCAATTCTCCGCCTCAATGCCCACGATCTCTTCCGCTCGCGACTCCAGAGCGTCAGCAATGCGAAGAAGGTAGTTACTGCGCTGGCTGGGCGTCGTACGCCGCCACTCGCTAAACGCACGGGCCGACGACGCGACCGCGGCGTCGATGTCGGCCGCCGACGAGACGGGCATCTCCGCAAACGGCTGTCCCGTCACGGGGCTAATCAGTTCTACGTAGCGTCCACTCTGTGGGGCGACAGACTCTCCATTGATGTAGTTGGCCAGACGGCGCATCGTGACTCCTTGAATGTCGTGCTTTCACACTGTCGCCACTCTGCCAGAAACCAGGGCCGAACGCCACTCTTCAGAGATCCTGTCGTCGCCGTAAGCATTCGACGTCTCCCTGTGGGTTTTGCTCCGCGAAAACCCCCATTTGCCTCGCAAAATTCAGGAAATTGGAGTATTTGTGATGTTTTTCGCAGGTCTAAGGGGTTGAGACGACGAAATACGCAATCTGATGGTGTACTCTGACCGTATCCGCAGCCACGGAGTCGGTACCGACCACCGAGCAAGGGACAACAACAATGCCAGGACGTGTGCCAAAAAAAGTAGCCCCACGAGCTACACCGCTCTCGAGCGAGGTCGTACCGACCTCGTCCGCGTTGGACTCGGTTGACCGTCGCATTATTGAACTCCTTCAACGAGATGGGCGACGTCCGTACGGGGCAATCGCCGAGGACGTCGGGCTCTCTGAGGCCGCCGTGCGTCGACGCGTGCAACGTCTCCGTGATGCGGGTGTGATGCAAATTGTCGCTATTACCGATCCGCTGCAACTCGGCTACGGCCGTGAAGCGCTGATCGGCGTGCGCGTTCAGGGGGACGTGCGCACCGTGGCCGACAAGATTGCGTCAATCGAAGAAGCCAACTACGTGGTGATGACGGCGGGGAGCTTTGACATCATCGCCGAAGTCATCGCAGTCAACGACGACGCTCTCGTCCATCTCTTAAACGATGCGATCCGCAGCATTCCCGGAGTGACCGAAGTCGAGACCTTTCTCTACTTGAAGTTGGCGAAACAGACCTACGCATGGGGAACCAAGTAATGACACTCAATCACATCGTGAGCGACGGCCTTTCGGTCGCCAATCCCAACAACGAGAGCCACCGATGGTCGGAGCGGGCGCGCACTCACCTCTGGATGCACTTTTCGCGAATGGGCACCTACTCCGAGAGCGCCGACATTCCGGTCATCGTGCGGGGAGAAGGTCCCTACGTCTTTGATGCACAGGGCAACCGTTACCTCGATGGTCTCTCGGGACTGTTCACAAGTTCTCTCGGCCACGGTCGTCGTGACATTGCCGAAGCGGCGGCGCAGCAGATGGTCGAACTCGAATACTTCCCCCTTTGGACCTACGCCCACCCTCGAGCAATCGAACTCGCCGAAAAACTCGCCACGCTCGCTCCGGGCGACCTGAACCGAGTGTTCTTCACCACCGGAGGTGGCGAAGCAGTCGAAAGTGCCTGGAAAATGGCTCGGCAGTACCACCGATTGCGTGGTGAGGCAGATCGCTACAAGGTCATCTCGCGCGACATCGCCTATCACGGCACCACCATGGGCGCACTCACCATCACGAGCGTGCAGCCCTATCGAACAGTCTTCGAACCACTCGTGCCCGGCGCCATCAAGATTCCCAACACCAATCAGTACCGCGCGCCGATCTACGGCGACGAGCCCGAAAAGTTTGGCCTCTGGAGTGCGCAACAGATCGAAGAGGCGATCCTCCGCGAAGGTCCAGACACCGTGGCGGCCGTCTTCCTCGAGCCCGTCCAGAATGCGGGAGGTTGCTTCACTCCCCCGCCGGGCTACTGGCAAGAAGTGCGAAAAGTCTGCGACCGGTATGGCGTCCTTCTCGTCTCGGATGAAGTGATCTGCGCGTTCGGTCGACTCGGCACATGGTTCGGAGGGCAAAAGTACGACTACGTACCCGATGTCATTACCTGTGCCAAGGGAATGACGGCCGGCTACGCCCCACTCGGCGCCATGATTGTCTCGGACCGCATCGCCGACGTCTTCATGCAAGAAGATCGGGCATTCCTTCACGGCTTTACATGGGCCGGTCACCCGACATCGTGCGCCGTGGCCCTCAAGGTGCTCGATGTACTCGAGACCGAAGGCGTGATCACGAATGTTGCGACCAACCAGGACTACTTCCGCACCCGACTCGAATCTCTCTACGAACTCCCCATTGTCGGTAACGTCCGGGGAACGGGCTACTTCTACGGCGTGGAACTCGTGAAAGATCAGGCGACCAAGGAGTCGTTCAACTCCGACGAGGCCGAGGCGCTGTTACGGGGCTACCTGTCTCCCAAGCTCTACGAACGTGGCCTCATCTGTCGCTCGGACGACCGAGGCGACCCGGTCGTCCAGCTGGCGCCACCACTGATCATTGGACGAGATGAAATCGACGAGATTGTCGACATTCTCCACGTCGTACTTAGCGGCGCCAGTCACCTCCTCTAAGTCGTGACCAACCCACCCGATTCACTGTGGTGGGCCACCCGAGGAAGTGACTCGACGGAGCGGCCACCACTCACGGGTTCACTCGATGTCGATGTGGTCATCGTGGGCGGGGGCTACACCGGCTTGTGGACTGCACGTGAACTCCTCGCGTGCGAACCATCACTGCGAATTGCCGTCGTCGAAGCCCGCGTCTGCGGATTCGGAGCCTCAGGACGTAACGGTGGTTGGGCCTCGGCTCTCTTCCCCGTCAGTGACGAAGTTCTCGAACGCCGTTACGGATTCGAAACGGTGCGCCACGTGCACCGACATCTAGCGCGGGCGGTCAGTGAACTTGGTCAGGCCATTGCCCGTGACGCCATTGACGCTGACTTCGTTCATGGCGGAACGTACACCTTTGCCACCACCGAGCCACAAGAGGGGCGCCTGCGGGCCGCGGTGGCCGATGCCGCCTCACGGGGATTAGGCGACGCCCTGCAGTGGCTCGAACGTGACGAACTGCACGATCGAGCGCGCGTCGCCAACTCACGAGGAGCGGCCTACACACCCGACTGCGCTCGAATTCATCCGGCGAAACTCGTCCGAGGTCTCGCCCGGGCCGTTGAAGACGCGGGCGGGCGTATCTATGAATCCAGCCCCGTGACGCGTATTGAAGCCGGCACGTCGCGCCGGAGACCGCGCGTCATCACCGTCGGCGGAACAATCAGTGCGGACTTTGTGGTTCGAGCGACCGAAGCGTTCACGACCGGACTACCCGGAGAACGACGGACTGTCGCACCGATCTATTCACTCATGATCGCCACGGAACCCCAAGAGCAATCATTTTGGGACGAGCATGGTTTTGCCGACTACGCCACCTTTGCCGACGATCGACACCTCATCATCTACGGTCAGCGAACTGCCGATAATCGCATCGCCTTCGGCGGACGCGGCGCTCCGTATCACTTCGGCTCGAGCGTCGAACCGCGTTTCGACTCCTCCGAACGCGTCTTTCAACTACTCCTCACGACGCTGCGCGAATTTTTTCCCGACCTTCGGGGCGACTACGACTTCGCGTGGGGTGGTCCCCTGGGTATGTCGCGTGATCTCATGCCGTCCGTGTGGGTTGACTACGAATCGGGACTCGCAGCGGCCGGTGGCTACACCGGTGATGGTGTCGTGTTGTCCTATCTCTCAGGTCGCATACTCTCGCAACTACTCACGACACCATCCACACCCACGGCGGACACCACGTTGCCCTTCGTTCAGCGGCGTTCGCGACGCTGGGAAGTAGAGCCGCTTCGCTTCGCGGGCATCAACACGGGCCTCGCCCTCGCCACCTGGGCTGATTACATCGAAGAGCGTCGCCACGTCGCCAGTCGAGCGAGCGGACTACTCGATCGACTCTTTGACCAGTTTCCGCCGTAGAGCGTCCGTCGATGAGCGGGTTCGACCTTGCGACGACAGATAGTTGTTGTCTAGAACAGCGACGAGCCACCCAGGATCTGCTGCAGCAGTGGATTGCCACCGCTGAGTTGTGACAGGGCGTCGCTCGTCATGAGTTTGACGTCCCGACGCGGTGGCGCCGCAATGGACACCGGCTGGTTGTAGCTCACAACGTGCAGATGGACGTCCATCCCACCGGCTCCCTTCGCACCTGCGAGACGACCCGTCGGCACGTGGATGGTGGCGTCGAGCACCTGACCCTGCGCACCCGTGGTAACGGTGACGGTCTGGCGTTTGCCCGTCGCCGGATCAACGCTTTGATAGAAGTGGACAGTGTGATCACCATCGTGGGTCACGGTGTGTCGAGCATCGAGCATGCTACTGAGGAGTGAAAACTCGGGTGACGCCATTTCGAGAGCCACACCCGTGAGGTCTTGTGCTCCGATAGGTGATGAAAGCCATGATGCTCCGAGTGACGAGCGGAGTAGTGGCGAACCGACATAGAGATTCTTGCCCACTAGTCGCAAATTGATGCGTGCCTTAGCGATGACTACGGGGATTTCGATATAGCCATTCATGGCGTTCTTGCCATTCCGAAAATCCATGGTGGCGGCACCATCAATAGTCGTTCCATCCGAGTTCTCAATGGTGAACTCGACTTGGGCGCTCCGGGGGGCGCGCGAATCGAGTGACGTCAGGTCCGCCGAAACCGGCGATGTCTGCTCGGCCGCCAGCACGATGCCCGTCGCGGTTCCTAGCAGGGCAAGAATGCCAATGACGATGGCGGTGAGTCGACGAATCTGCATGACGCCAACTCTAGAACCTCCGAAGAGTGCGTCGAACTATTCGACGCGAAGCGACTCTCGCGTGGCGGGTGTTGGCGACAGGGGTCGCCAGACGGTGAAC